>UQQU01000027.1 GCA_900543325.1 uncultured Clostridium sp.
AAACTTTAGCAAACTTTACGGAATCAATTATATAAATTCTAGGTGAAAATTTCACGGTTACTGGAAAATAAATATTTCATTTTTTCGCTTCTACGTAACGAACAATTTAGATATATCAAGATAGTAGATGAAGAATATAAAAACTGGAGGATAAAATGAAGAAAATAGCGGTAGTATTTAATGGTGGAACTATATCAATGAAGGTGGACGAGAGAATAAAGGCTGCTGTGCCAAGTTTGACTGGAGAAGAGATAATGTCAATGGTTACAGGAATAGAGGAATTTGCAGATATAGAATCTTATAGCTTTTCAAGCCTTCCATCACCACATATGACTTTAAAAACTATGTTAGAATTAAGTAAATTTACTAAAGAGTTATTAGATAGAGATGATATTGATGGCGTTGTAATAACTCATGGAACTGATACTTTAGAAGAAACTGCATATCTTTTAGATTTAACTATAAAGAGCGAAAAGCCGGTTGTAATTACTGGAGCTATGAGAAGTGGATCAGAATTAGGATATGATGGGCCGTCAAATTTAGCAGCATCAATTTGTACTGCTATTTCAGAAGATGCAAAGAAACGAGGAGTGCTTGTTTGTTTTAATGGAGAATTAAATTCTGCTTCAGAAGTTACAAAAGCAAATTCAATGGCACTAAATGCTTTTAGAACTCCTAATTTTGGTCCTATTGGAATAGTTGATAATAATAAGGTTATGTTTTATAGAGAGACTAAAAACACTGAAAAATATGATGTTGAAGAAATAAGAAGTGATGTTGCATTAATAAAATGTGTTGCAGATATGGATTCTTCATTTATCGAATTTGTTATAGATAAGGGATATGGTGGAATAGTTATTGAAGCATTAGGAAGAGGAAATGTTCCACCTAAAATGGTAGATGGAATAAAGTTAGCTTTAAATAAAGGACTACCTGTAGTTATAGTTTCTAGATGTTTTGAAGGAAGAGTTCATGAGTCTTATGGTTATGAAGGTGGAGGAAAGATGCTTAAAGATTTAGGTGTAATTTTTGGAGATACTCTTACAGGGCAAAAGGCGAGAATAAAGTTAGTATTAGCAATAAATAGTACAATAAGCAAAGATGAAATTAAAAATCAATTTTAACAATCCGAATAATATATAATAAAATTATTGTAATGTACGGTAAATATTGACTTATGGAAAAAAATGGATTATAATTATATATAAGATAACTCCTATTCTAATGATAAATAGATCCATTTATTATATTAATATTGGGATGTAAAATTATGACTATGAGTTTTAATATTTAAAATAACTGTAAAGTGTTATCTTGATAACGCTTTGCAGTTTTTTTATTTAGTTGTAAGTTATTTAGAATAGATAAAGTTTAATTAATTTTATCTTATTCTTAAACTTAAATATATAAATTAGAAGGGGGATTTTTTTATGCAAACTTTAACTAAAAAAGAAAAGCTTCTACCCATATTTTCCAACAAAAATGTTAATATGAGAAAAGAAATGTTAGCAGGATTAACTACATTTTTAACTATGGCGTATATTATTGCAGTTAATCCAAATATTTTATCAGCTACAGGTATGCCAGCTGGGGCTTTAGTTACAGCAACCTGTTTAGCTGCTGCAATTGCATGCATACTTATGGGGGTATTTGCCAATTTGCCATTTGCATTAGCATCAGGAATGGGATTAAATGCATATTTTGCTTATACAGTTGTAGGACAAATGGGGATTTCATGGAAAGTTGCTTTAACTGCTGTATTTGTTGAAGGTATTATATTTATTATTTTATCATTATTCAAAATTAGAGAAGCAGTTGTAAATGCTATTCCTAAGAATATGAAGTTAGCAGTAACAGGTGGTATTGGACTATTTATAGCATTTATTGGAATGGTTAACTCAGGATTAGTTGTTGCAAACCAGTCAACAATGGTATCATTAGGAGAATTTACGCCAGCTGTAATAATAACAATTATAGGACTTATAATTATAGCTGTTTTAGATAAAAAGAGAATAAGAGGAGCTATTCTTTGGGGAATATTAGTTTCAGCTATTATAGGATGGGGATTTGCTTTATTTGATAAGGAGGCAGCCGCAGCTTTAGGAATCTCTTTACCTACTGGAGTATTTAAGTTTGAAGGCATTGGAGAAATTGCAGGAAAAGTTGATTTAGTACATGCATTTAGTGGTGGAAATATAAAAATGTTTATTACTATAGTGTTTACTTTCTTATTTGTAGATTTTTTTGATACAGTAGGAACTTTAGTTGGTGTTTGTTCTAAAGCTAAAATGCTAGATGATGAAGGGAATGTTCCAAATGCAGGAAGAGCACTTTTGGTTGATGCCATAGGAACTACAGCAGGATCATTACTAGGAGTATCTACAGTTACTACTTATGTTGAAAGTTCAACAGGAGTTGCAGCAGGAGGAAGAACAGGATTTACAGCTATAACTACTGGAATTTTATTTTTAATAGCTATGTTCTTTTCACCAATATTTATAGCTATTCCAAGTTGTGCAACAGCACCAGCTTTAATTTATGTTGGTTATTTAATGCTTGGAGCAGTTAAGGAGATAAGTTTTGATAATATAACAGAAGGTGTACCAGCTTTTTTGACTATTGCAGCTATGCCTTTAACTTATAGTATTGGTGATGGTTTGACTCTTGGAATATTATCATATGTAATAATTAATTTACTATATAGTTTGTTTAGTAAGAAGAATGAAAAGGTTAAAATTTCCTGGGTAATGTATATTTTGGCAGTAGTATTTATATTAAAATTAGTATTCTTATAAAATGTCTATTAAAAAAGGTTTCATCAAATGAAACCTTTTTTAATATATAAAAATAAATGTTAACAATTTGTGAACAAAATATTGACATAGAATCTAATAAGGTTATAAACTATGATATAGTAAAAGAAATTTATTTAAGATAAATATAAATTAGATTTAATAATCCGTAGAAGGTAAGGAGAAGAATATGATAAGGAGCATGACTAGCTTTGGAAGAAGTAGCAGTGAAGAAGGACAAAAAAGAGTTTTTACTGTTGAAATGAAAAGCGTAAATAGCAGATATTTAGATGTAAATATTAGAATGCCTAAAACTTTAATTTCTTTGGAAGAAGAAATTAGAAAGATGATAAGTAATTCACTTAATAGAGGAAAAGTTGATGTATTTATCAATTTAAAGAATTACAATGATGGCAGTGGAATTCCAAAGGTTGATATTAACTTAGCTCAAGGATATTTAGAGTGCCTTAAGGAGATAGAAGAAAAATTAGGTGTTAAAAATGATATTTCAGTAATGCAAATTGCAAGATTTCCAGAGGTTATTACTGTAGTTGAAGAGGAAGATAAAATTGAGGAGGTTTGGCAAGAGCTTAAACCACTTATAAATGATTCTTTGGATATGATGATTGGAATGAGAGAAGTTGAAGGTAATAAGTTAAAAGAAGATATTTTATTTAAAATTTCTGCTATAGAAGAATTAGTTTCAAAGGTTGAAGAGTTTGCAGATACTATCCCAAAAGCTTTTAAAGTAAAGCTAGATGAAAGAGTAAAAGAACTATTAGGAAATGTTGATATAGATGAAAGTAGAATTGCTATGGAAGTTTGCATGTTAGCAGACAAGGCAACAGTAGATGAGGAAATAATAAGACTTAGAAGTCACATAAACCAAGTTAGAGAAACATTAAATTTAAAAGAACCAGTTGGTAGAAAACTTGATTTTATAGTTCAAGAAATGAATAGAGAAACTAATACTATTGGTTCAAAATCTAGTGATATCCAAATGACTAACATAGTTATTGATATAAAAAATATACTTGAAAAGATAAGAGAGCAAGTACAAAACATAGAATAATAGGAGGATAGTAATGGGAATAAAATTGATAAACATCGGTTTTGGTAACATAGTTTCAGCTAATAGACTTGTTGCAATAGTTAGTCCAGAATCAGCGCCGATTAAAAGAATAATCCAAGAAGCCAGAGATAGAGGTATGCTTATTGATGCAACTTATGGAAGAAGAACAAGAGCTGTAATAATTACTGATAGCGATCATGTTATATTATCAGCAGTTCAACCAGAAACTGTTGCACATAGATTAGTAGCTAAAGATGAAACTGTAGATGAGGTTGATGAATAATGAAAAATAATAGAGGACTATTAATTGTAATTTCCGGTCCTTCAGGTGCTGGAAAGGGAACGATATGTAAGGCGCTTTTAGAAAAGCGTGATGACTTATTTATTTCTGTTTCTGCAACAACAAGAAGTCCAAGAGCTGGAGAAGTAGATGGTATAAACTATCACTTTTTAACAAAAGAAGATTTTATTTCTAGAGTGGAAAGCAATGATTTCTTAGAGTATGCTGAAGTACATGGAAATATGTATGGAACTCCAAAGTTCAAGGTAGAAGAAATGTTAGCTGAAGGAAAGAATGTTATTTTAGAAATAGACATTCAAGGTGCCTTAAAAGTTAAAGAAAACTTCAGCGAAGGGGTATTTATATTTATATTACCTCCGTCAATGGAAGAATTAAAACAAAGAATAATTAAAAGAGGCAGCGAAACAGAAGAATCATTAATGACAAGATTTAAAAATGCATATCAAGAAATAAACTATGTTTCTAAATATAACTATGCAGTAGTTAATGATGAAGTTGATACTGCGGTAAATAAAATAGAAGGAATAATTGCCGCAGAAAAATGTAGAGTAGATAGAATAAAAGATACAATATTAGATTCTAAGGAGGGCTTAATTCATGAACAACTCTATGATTAATCCATCAGTGGTGGACTTATTAAAAAAGGTAGAAGATAGATATTCACTAGTTATAGTAACATCAAAAAGGGCAAGACAAATAATAGATGGTAACCAACCATTAACTTCAAATTCTTCAAAGAAACCATTAACAATAGCAATTAATGAAGTTAACGAAGGGTTAATTAGTTATCATAAAAATAATGAAGGATCAAAATAATCATGAGTAAATGTGTTGTTATTGGCGTTACTGGAGGAATTGCAGTTTATAAAGCATTAGATATTATTAGTGCTTTAAGAAAGAAAGATGTAGAAGTTCATGTTATAATGACTGAAAGTGCATCAAAGTTTGTAAATCCATTAACATTCCAATCTATTAGTCAGAATATGGTTGTTACTGACATGTTTGCAGAACCTAAAGCTTGGGAGATTCAACATATTTCATTAGCTCAAAAGGCTGATTTAATGTTAATTGCTCCAGCTACAGCCAATATAATAGGAAAAGTTGCAAATGGTATATCAGATGATATGTTATCAACAACTATAATGGCAGCATCTAAAGCTAAGGTAATATTTGCACCAGCTATGAATACTAACATGTATCAAAATAAAATAGTTCAAAATAATATAGAAAAGTTAAAAGACTTTGGCTATGAGTTTATTGAACCTGCTAGTGGAAGATTAGCTTGTGGAGATGTAGGAGTTGGAAAACTTGCAGATGTGAATACCATTGTAGAAAGAGTATTAGCTGAATTAAATGATAAGGAACAAGATTTAAAAGGAAAAAAGGTTCTAATAAGCGCTGGACCGACTATTGCTCCAATTGATCCAGTAAGATATATAACTAATAGATCAACTGGAAAAATGGGCTATGCTATAGCCGAAGAGGCTAGAGATAGAGGTGCAGAAGTTGTTTTAGTTTCAGGACCTACAAATTTAAATCCACCAAAAGACGTAAAAATAATAAACATAAAAACTAATGAAGAAATGAAAAATGAAATTTTAGAATATTTTGAATGGGCAGATATAGTTATTAAATCAGCAGCAGTTGCTGATTATAAGCCTAAAGAATATAGTAAAGAAAAGATCAAAAAGGGTGAGGGTGATTTAAATCTTTGCTTAACTAGAGATAATGATATATTAAAATCTTTAGGAGATATGAAAACTCACCAGGTTTTAGTTGGCTTTGCAGCAGAAAGCAATGATGTTTTAAAGAATGCAGAGAAAAAACTAAAAAACAAGAATTTGGATTTTATAGTTGCAAATGATATTACAGCTTCTGATACTGGTTTTGGTAGTGAAGATAATAAAGTAGTTATTCTTTCAAAAAATGATGAAAAGTTAGAACTAGAAAAAATGAGTAAAAAAGAAGTTGCAACTAATATATTTGACATGATTTTGGAAAAGCGCTAATTGCGCTTTTCTTTATATACAAGAATGTTAAGAAAATGTAATTATTCAATGAACTCTTATGAGTTTAAATTTAATTGCTATCTTTATAAATAGTAATTAAGATAAAGTGAGGGTGATAAATTGAATTTGTATGCTGAAATAATATTAAATTCAGAAGCAGTAGAGATTGATAGACCTTTTACATATAAGATTCCCATAGAGCTTCAGGAGAAGGTTAAAATAGGGCAAATAGTAAAAGTACCTTTTGGAATGGGCAATAAAACATCAGAAGGTTTTGTGCTTTCAATAAAGGAAGAAAATGAAGTTAACATAAGTTTTAGAGTTAAGAAAATTTCTGCAATAATAACTGATGAACCTGTTATTGATGAAGATGATATTAAACTTATTAACTTTTTAAGAGAAAAGTACTTGTGTAAATACATTGATGCATTTAGATTACTTATTCCTGTTGGAATTATGAAAGGTGCTAAAAGTAAAAGTAAAAAGGTAATAGTATTTAAAAGTGATGATTTAAGTTGTATAAAAAAACCTGAAGGATATATAGAAATTATTAACTTTTTAAAGGAGAATTCAGGTAAGTATACAAAGAGTGAGCTTATTAATGTTAACTCAATATCTCAATATAAATTAAATAAATTAATTGAAAAAGGATTATTAGTAGTAGAAGAAGAAACTGTTTTTAGGTATAATAATAGAACTTACAATATAGATTGTGAAAAAGAGTTAACTTTTGAGCAAAAACATGTTCTTGATGAATATAATAATTCTAGTAACAATTTATTTTTGCTTAAAGGTGTTACTGGCTCCGGTAAGACAGAAGTATATATGAGAATGGTTGAAGAAGTTTTGCAAAAAAATCAATCTGCTATTGTTTTAGTTCCGGAAATATCATTAACACCTCAAATGATTGAAAGATTTAAAGGTAGATTCGGAAGAAATGTTGCTTTATTTCATAGTAAGTTATCTGATGGTGAAAGATTTGATGAGTGGTTTAGGGTAAAGGATGGAAAGGCTAAACTTGTAGTAGGAGCAAGAAGTGCTATTTTTTTACCTGTAAAAAACTTAGGTCTTATTATCATTGATGAGGAGCATGAAAATACATATAAATCAGAACAAAATCCTAAATATCAAACTAAAGAGGTTGCTGAATTTTTAAGTGAACAAAAAGGTTGTAGGGTAGTTTTAGGATCAGCTACTCCAACTATAGAAACTTATTATAGAGCTTTAATAGGAGACTTAGAGTTATTAGAGTTAAATTCAAGAGTTGATGGTAAGGATATGCCACCTATGAAGGTTGTTGATATGAGGAATGAGTTAAGAAGTGGAAATATATCTTTATTTAGTAGAGAGTTATTTAAAGAGATGCAAGAAAAGCTTTCTAGAAATGAACAGATAATATTATTCTTAAACAGAAGAGGTTTTTCTACTTTTGTATCATGTAGAAGTTGTGGCTATGTATTTAAGTGTGAAGAATGTGATATTTCTATGACATACCATAGAAGTGGCCTTCTTGTTTGTCATTATTGTGGGAAAACAAAAAGAGCACCTCAAAAGTGTCCAAAATGCGATAGTAAATATGTTAAATTTTTTGGAGCAGGAACTCAAAGAGTTGAGGAAGAGGTAAAAAAATATTTTAAGGATGCTAGGGTTCTAAGAATGGATGTAGATACTACAAGAAGTAAAGATGCTTATGAAAATATCTATAATACATTCAAAGAGGGAAAGGCTGATATTCTTATAGGTACCCAAATGATTTCTAAAGGGCTTGACTTTAAGAATGTTACTCTTGTAGGTGTATTAGCAGCAGATATGTCTATAAATATACCAGACTATAGAGCTGCAGAAAGAACTTTTCAGATAATTACTCAAGTTGCAGGAAGAGCAGGAAGAGGAGAAAAACAAGGAGAAGTAATAATACAAACATATACACCGGAACATTATAGTTTAGAATATGCTGTTAATTACGATTATGAAGGATTTTATGAGAAGGAATTTACAGTTAGGGCATTAATGAAATATCCGCCTTTTGGTAAGATATTATTAATAAATGGTATATCAAAAAAAGAGGATTTATTAAAGAACTTTATGCATAAAATATCTAATGTGATAAAACCATTAGTAGAAAAAGAAATAGATGTTGATATTTTAGGACCAATCCCATGTTTAGTGGCTAAGGTTAAAGAAAATTATAGATGGCAAATTGTGATAAAAGGTGAATTTGAATCAGAATTTGCTAAAAAAATTAAAGAATTACTTTATGATGAGAACAAGAACGTATATAATGATATACGAATAAGTATGGATATAAATCCAAATAATTTATTCTAGGAGGAAATAAAATGGCAATTAGAACTATTAGAACTATGGGAGACGATGTTTTAAGAAAGAAGTGTAAAGAGGTTACTGAGATAACTAAAAGAGAAATAACTCTTATTAATGATATGGTAGATACTATGTTTGAAGCAAATGGTGTTGGATTAGCTGCACCACAAGTTGGAATACTTAAGAGAATATTTGTTGTAGACATTGATGATGAAAATGGAACAATGGTATTTATTAATCCAGAAATTTTAGAAACTAGTGGAACTCAATGTGGTGAAGAAGGTTGCTTAAGTGTACCAGGAGAGTTTAGTGAAGTTGAAAGACCAAATTACGTAAAAGTTAAGGCTTTAAATGAAAAAGGTGAAGAATTTATTTTAGAGGGAGAAGGATTATTAGCAAGAGCTATATTACATGAAAATGACCACTTAGATGGTATATTATACGTAGATCACGTAAAATAGGAGGAATTTTAATGAAAATAGTATTTATGGGAACTCCTGATTTTGCTGTTCCGTCTTTAGAAGCTTTAATTGAAAAATATGGTGTAGAGGCTGTTTTTACACAGCCGGATAGACCTAAGGGAAGAGGAAAGAAATTAGCCTTTTCACCAGTGAAAGAAGTAGCTGTTAAACATGATATTAAAGTTTTACAACCAGAAAAGTTAAAAGAGGATAGGGAAGCAGTAGAATATTTGAAGGAACTTAATCCAGATTTTATAATAGTAGTTGCTTTTGGGCAAATATTAACTAAAGAGGTTTTAGATATACCTAAGTATGGGTGCATAAACTTACATGCATCATTACTTCCGATGTATAGGGGAGCAGCTCCACTTAACTGGGTAATAATTAACGGAGAAAAGAAATCAGGTAATACTACTATGCTTATGGATGTAGGTTTAGATACTGGAGATATGCTTTTAAAAGATGAAGTAGAAATAACGGAAAATATGACTGCAGGAGAATTACATGATATTCTAACTAGCAGAGGTGGAAATCTTTTAATAGAAACAATTGAAGGATTAGTAAATGGTACAATAAAACCAGAAAAACAAGAAGGTGAAACTTGCTATGCAAAGATGCTTTCAAAAGATACTGGTAAAATAGTTTGGGATAAAAGTGCAAGAGAAATTCACAATTTAATTAGGGGGCTTAATCCATGGCCAATTGCACATACTACATATAAGGGAGAAAACATGAAGATATATGAATCTGAAGTTTTAAGCGAAAGTAGTAATAAAGAACCAGGAACAATAATGTCAGTTAATAAAAATGGAATGAAGGTTAGTTGTTCAGAGGGAGTTTTACTAGTTAAAAAGATTCAATTCCCAAATGGCAAGCCATTAACAATAGAACAGTATATAAACGGAAAAGATATTGAGGTAGATTATAAATTAGTATAATATGAAAGGAGATATCTTATGTTTTATCCAGGATTTTATTTTGACAGAACTATGCTTTTGTTACTACCAGCAATAATAATTGCTTTTTGGGCCCAGTCAAAAGTTAGTAGCACTTATAAGAAATATAGAACTGTAAGAACTATGAATGGATATACAGGAGAAAATGTTGCAAGAATGATACTTGATTCAGCGGGGCTTTATGATGTACCTGTAGTTGAAACTAGAGGAGAGTTAACAGACCATTACGATCCTAGAAGTAGAGTTGTTAGATTATCAACTGATATTTTCCATGGATCTAGTATTGCAGCAGCAGGAATAGCAGCACATGAGGTAGGGCATGCAATACAACATCAAGAGCAATATAAGCCATTAGTATTAAGAACATCTATGGCTACTGCAGTTAATTTTAGCAGTCAAGCATCAATTTTTATATTTATGATTGGGTTACTTTTTAGTATCCCAATGTTAACAAATATTGGAATTATATTTTTTACTGTAGCTGTATTTTATCAAATAATTACATTACCAGTTGAATTTAATGCATCAAGAAGAGCATTGAAAATATTAGAAAGTAGAAATATATTATATGGTAATGAAGTTAATGGAGCAAAAAATGTATTAAGTGCAGCAGCAATGACATATGTAGCAGCTGCATTAATGTCAATTTCACAATTAATAAGACTAATTGCAATTAGCAATAGAAATAATGATTAAGAGGTAACATATGAATAGTAGAGAAGTAGCATTAAACATAATTAACAGAGTACTAATTGAAGGAGCATATTCTAACTTAGTTTTATCTAATGAATTAAATGAAGCTGATTTAAATGACAAGGATAGAGCCTTAGTAACAGAACTTGTTTATGGAACAATAAGAAGAAAGAAAACATTAGATATGATAATTTCTAATTACATTAAAGATATATCTTTAATGGATGAAAGAGTATTAAATATATTAAGAATGGCTATATATCAAATGCACTTTTTAGATAAGGTTCCAGAATTTGCAGCTTGTAATGAAGCAGTTGAATTAGCAAAGCAAATTTCAGTTCAAGATTCAAAATTAGTTAATGGAATATTAAGAAGTTACACTAAAAATCCAGATGATATGGATGTAAAAGATAAAATTGATAGATTAGTATATCAATATTCTTACGAGCCATGGTTTATAAGAATGATATATAAACAATATGGAGAAGAAAACGGAAGAAAGATTTTAGCGGGATTAAATGCAACTCCAAAAGTAACAGTTAGAGTTAATGCAAGTAAGGCAGACTATGATGAGGTATATGAAAGATTACAAGAAATGGGATATGATATAGAAGAAGGATATGCTTGTCCAGAGGCTATAATAATTAAAGGTGGAAGTTCTATCGAAAATAATGAGTTATTTAGAGAAGGATTAATCACAGTTCAAGATGAAAGTGCAATGCTTGTATCACCTCTTTTAGACTTAAAAGCTGGAGATATTGCTTTAGATCTTTGTGCTGCACCAGGAGGAAAAACAACTCACATAGCAGAATTATTAGAAAATGAAGGAAAAGTACATTCTTTTGACTTACATGAAAATAAGTTATCTTTAATCAATGAAAATTTAGAAAGATTAGGATTAAATAATGTAGAAGTAGAAGCTATGGATGCAACGAAGTTAGATCCTAAATATGTAGCATATGCTGATAAAGTATTAATAGATGTACCTTGCTCAGGTCTTGGTATAATAAGAAAGAAACCAGAAATTAAGTGGAATAAATCAAGAAAATCACTTAAGGATTTAGTACCAACTCAAAGAGAAATAATGGAAAATGCTTGGGCATATTTAAAAAGTGGTGGTACTATGATTTATTCAACTTGTACATTAAATACTGAAGAGAACCAAGATAATGTTGAATGGTTCTTAAATAAACACAAAGATGCAAAAGTAGAAAAGATATTCTTAGGAAATATGGATAATTTCATTTACAATAATGATGGTTCTTTAACAATATTACCAAATGAATATATGGATGGATTCTATATTGCTAAGATTTCTAAAAAGTAGTAGGTGAACAAATGTATAATATTTTAGATTTTACATTAGAAGAATTGCAAAATTGGATGAAAGAAAATGGTGAAAGTGCTTTTAGAGCAAAACAAGTTTTTTCGTGGATTTATAAAGAGGTATGGAACTTTGATGAAATGAAGAATATACCTGGAAGTTTAAAAGAAAAGCTAAAAGAAAACTTTGCTATTAAAATTCCTAAAATTGTAGAGGTATATGAATCTAATGTAGATGGTACTAAGAAGATGTTATTATCAATGGAAGATAATAATTTAATCGAATGTGTTCTTATGAAATATAAACATGGAAATTCAATTTGTGTATCTACTCAAGTAGGTTGTAGGATGGGGTGCAAATTTTGCGCCTCTACAATTGGGGGTAGAATAAGAGATTTAAGTGCTGGTGAAATACTTTCTGAAATAATGGTAGCACAAAAATTCTTAGGAGAAAGAATTTCAAATGTTGTTTTAATGGGGAGTGGAGAACCTTTAGACAACTATGATAATGTAGTTAAATTTTTAAAATTAGCTAATGCTGAGTATGGATTAAATATAGGGCAAAGACATATAACATTGTCTACATGTGGGATAGTACCTAAAATAATAGAATTAGCAGATTTAAATTTAAGTATTACATTAGCAATTTCATTACATGCCTTTAGTGATGAGAAAAGAAAGACAATAATGCCTATAGCTAATAAATATAGTATTAATGAGATATTAGAAGCTTGTAGATACTATATGGATAAAACAGGGCGTAGAATTACATATGAATACTCTTTAGTATCTGGAGTTAATGATGGAAAAGAAGATGCTAAATCTTTAGCAAAATTATTAAAAAATATGAGTTGTCATGTTAATTTAATTCCGGTTAATGAAATTAAAGAAAATGAATTAAAAAGACCGTCGAAAAAGACTATAGAAGCTTTTGAAGAGATATTAAAATCACAAGGAATTGAAGTTACAGTCAGAAGAGAGATGGGTACAGACATTAATGCCGCTTGTGGGCAATTAAGAAGAAGTTATATAGACACTCAAAAATAAAGGGGAGAAGAAAAAATGGTGGGTATAAAAAGTGATGTAGGTGTAGTTAGAAGTTTAAATGAAGATTATGCTGCATACATTGAAGAAGAGGACTATAAGTTATACGTCGTAGCTGATGGTATGGGAGGTCACAATGCTGGAGAAGTAGCTAGCGAAATGGCTGTGAATGCCGTTAAATTATATGTAAAAGACAATTATAAAAGAGATGGTAGCAATGTACTTGAAAATGCCATACTTTTTGCAAATGAAAAAATATATGATAAAGCAAGATGCGATTCTGAGTACAAAGGTATGGGAACTACTTTAGTTGCTGCATTGATATATGAAGATAATGTTATTGTTGCTAATGTTGGTGATAGTAGTTGTTTTGGAATTATTGATCATGATATTATTAAAATTACAAAAGATCATTCCTTAGTTCAAGAATTAATAGATTCGGGAAGCATAACAGAAGAAGAGGGAAGAAATCATCCAAAGAAAAATGTTATTACTAGAGCATTAGGAACAAATAATGTAGTTAAAGTTGATATATTTAAAATTGACATAAATACTTATGATAAATATTTGTTATGTACGGATGGGTTATCTAATGAAGTTTTAAAAGAAGAAATATTAAGAGAAATAAGTGATATTAATGACTACAATACTGCCTGTGACAAGTTAGTTTTATTAGCAAAGAATCGAGGGGGAAGAGATAATATTACGGTCTTGCTATTTGGAGGAGAGGTGTAGAGATGATCGGTGAAGTATTAGGTAATAGATATGAACTGATGGAAAAAATAGGAGAAGGTGGAATGGCAATAGTCTACAAAGCTAGAGATAATAAGTTGAGTAGACTTGTTGCTGTGAAAATTCTAAAAAAGGAATTCGCCAATAATAAAGATATTTCGGATAAATTTAAAAAAGAAGCAACAGCTGTAGCTAATTTTTCAGATGCAAACATAGTTAATGTATTAGATGTTGGGCATGAAGAAGAAGGAAATATTGACTATTTTGTTATGGAATATGTTAATGGTAAAACACTGAAAGAATTAATAGTGGAAAATGGAAAATTAAATTATACAGTTTCTATTAGTATAGCAATTCAAATAGCAAAAGCTTTAGAATGCGCACATAAAAATAATATTATTCATAGGGATGTAAAACCACAGAATATATTAGTTACTGAAAATGGATTAGTAAAAGTTACTGATTTTGGAATAGCTAAAAGTTCAACTTCAGCTACTATAACTAACACTACAACAATAATGGGGTCAGCACAGTATCTATCACCAGAGCAAGCTAAAGGTACATTTATTGATTTAAGATCGGATATTTATTCTTTAGGCATAGTTTTGTATGAAATGGTAACAGGAGTACTTCCTTTTGATGGTGAATCACCAGTTACAATTGCATTAAAGCATATTCAATCAGAGCCACTTGAACCTAAAAAATATAATGGGGCTATACCAGATAGTCTAAATAATTTAATAATGAAGGCTATGAGCAAAGAAACTATAAATAGATATCAAAATTGTAGAGAATTAATAAATGATTTACAAAGAATAAAAGAAAATCCAAATGCAGCTATTGATGCTAGAATGAATTATGATGATGGTAGAACAATAGTGATGGAACCTATTAGAACTGAAAATATTGTAAAGAAAGATGTAAATGTGGAACCTAATAAAAGTTCGTATTCAAAATCTGATTTTGAAAATGATTATGATGAAGAAGATGAAGAAGATGATGATGATTTCTTTGAATCAAAAAACAATTCAAAGAAAAATAAGCGTAATAATAAAGCTATGATAATTGTTGGAGCTGTAGTTATTGCAATTGCATTATTAGGTGGAATGGCATTTGGTTCAGGATTATTAACTGGAGGAAGTAGTAGCAGTAAGACTGTAACTGTTCCTAATATAGTTGGTATGACATTAGATAATGCCACTAAAGAGTTGGAAAAATTAGGATTAAAAATTAAAGTTTCAGAAACTATTGAAAGTGATAAAGAAGAAAATACTATATTAGAAATGAATCCAGTATCAAATACAGATGCTAAAAAAGGTGATATTATAGAAGTAAAAGTTTCTGGTGGTGTATCTAAAGTAAAGGTTCCTGACTTAAGAGATTATGAAATAAATTATATAGAGGACTTATTAACTCAAAAGGGATTAGAGTGGAATATTACTTACCAATATAGTGAAAATATTAAATCAGGATACCTAATAAGTCAGTATCCAGAAAGAGATACAGAAGTTCCCAAGGGAACAACAATAGAGCTTACTATAAGTAAAGGTCCAGAAGTTAAACTTGTATCAGTATCTAATTACTTAGGACAAAATGTAGATTATGTAAAGGGTGAATTAGAAGCTTTAGGATTAGTGGTTATACTTCAAGAGCAGGTAACAGATAGAGAGTCTGAAAATGGAGCTGTAATAAACCAATCTATTGAAAGTGGAACAAAGATTTCAGTCGGTGCAAAAATTACTTTAACTTATGGAAAATATAAAGAAAGTAATATAGATGTTAGTCAGTATTTGAGTGTTGGAATGCCACTAGTTGATGCAGTTAATTCTTTAAAGGCAGCAGGAATATCATACTCTATATCAGGTGCAACTTCTGGAGATGATATGAGCCTATATACTGTAAAGGGATTTACAAATAAAATAAAGCAAGGTGAAACTGTTAAAATTCAAGTTGAAAAAACTAAAATTACAGAACCAACAGAGCCAAGTGAAGATGATACAGAGACGACAACTCCAGATGATGAAGATTCTACAGATGTAAGTGCAGGTTTAGATCAAGGAAGTAGTAATCCAGATTCTACAGCAGGTAACTAAAAAAGGATAAGATTGCTTAATTTTAGGCAATCTTATTTTTTTTTAACTTTCTAAAAGAAAATATTGCATTTATTTTGAAATAGTGTTTATTATAAATAAGAAGAGTAAAAAGTTTGGAGGTACTATGAAAGGAAAAATAATCAAAGGAATTGGTGGATTTTATTATGTAAAAACTACTGATGGATTAATAGAATGTAAAGCAAGAGGAAAATTTAGACATAGAGATATGAAACCACTTGTTGGAGATGATGTAGAAATATTAATAGATAATGGTAAAGGAGTTATTTGTGATATTCATGAAAGAACGTCTGAACTTATTAGACCTACAGTAGCTAATGTAACACAAGCGTTTGTTGTTTTTGCTATAAAGAATCCAGATATTAATTATGATCTATTAAATAGATTTTTAGTATTATGTGAGCATAATAATATTAAAGCAATAGTTTGTTTAAATAAGGTTGATTTAGTATCAGATGAGGAAAAAGAATTTGTTAAAAGTAAAATAAATGCCATTGGATATGAAGTGTTATTTATTAATGCTAAAAAAGGTTTAGGTGTAGAATCATTAAAAGAAAAATTAGATGGTAATGTAACAGTTTTATGTGGACCATCAGGAGCAGGAAAATCAACATTAATTAATACCCTAACAGAAAAATATCATATGGAGACAGGAGAAGTTTCTGATAAAATAGGAAGAGGTAAACATACTACTAGACATAGTGAACTTATTGATGTAGAATATGGATACATAGTTGATACACCAGGGTTTTCAACATTAGAAGTAACTTTTATAGAAAAAGATGATTTAAAATATTGCTTCCCTGAGTTTGAAGAATATAATAATCAATGTAAATTTAGAGGTTGCTTACACTATAAAGAACCGAGTTGTGCTGTGAAAAATGCAGTTGAAGAAGGTAAAATTAATAATTTTAGATATGAATTTTATATAAGAACTTTAGAAGATATAATCAATGGGAGGAAGTATTAATGGTTAAAATAGCACCATCTATATTATCAGCAGATTTTTCAAAATTAGGAGAGGAAGTAGTAAAGCTACACAATGCAGGAGCAGATTTTATTCATATAGATGTTATGGATGGAGAGTTTGTACCTAATATTACATTTGGGATGCCAGTAATAAAAGCTATAAGAGGAAAAACAGATAAAGTCTTTGATGTACATTTAATGATAAATAATCCTCAAAGATATATTGATGAATTTATAGCCGCAGGAGCAGATATAATAACTTTACACTATGAATCGGAAAAACATTTGGATAGAGCTATACAATATATTAAATCAAAAGGAATTAAGGCTGCGGTTGCGTTAAATCCAGCTACACCAACAATAGTTTTAAAAGATATTATAGCTAATTTAGATATGGTTTTAATAATGTCTGTTAATCCAGGCTTTGGAGGACAAAAGTTTATTCCATATTCATTAAATAAAATTAGAGAAGTTAAGGAAATGGCTATAAAAGCTAATAATCCTAATATTTTAATTCAAGTTGATGGTGGAGTAGATAAAAATAATGTTAAAGATGTTATTGAAGCTGGTGCTAATGTTATAGTTGCAGGATCTGCTGTTTTTGGAGATGGAAATATAGAAGAAAATATTAAAGCTTTAAGAGGGTAAAAAATGAATTGTTTAATAGTAGCTGGAGGAGTTAAACCTAAGGATGAAACTATCAAGTACTATTCAGAAAAATGTGAATTAATAATAGGAGTAGATAAGGGATGTAATTATCTTTTTGAATCTAAAGTAAAACCACATTATATTGTAGGAGATTTTGATTCTTCAAATTCAGAAATAATAGATAAAATAGTTAAAGAAGATGTAATTAAATATCAGTATCAATGTGAAAAAAATTTTACTGATTCTGAAGAGGCTTTTGAATTAGCAAATTCTAAGGGTGCAAAAAAGATTGTTTTTTTAGGAGCTACAGGAGGAAGATTTGATCATACATTAGGTAATTTAGGTCTATTATTAAAAGCTTTAAAATTAGGAATGTTATCAGAAATAGTTGATGATAGAAACAAAATGTTTTTAATTAATAAAGATACTGTTATAAAAAGAGATGATGAATATAAGTATGTATCATTTTTATCATATAATAGTAGAGTTGAAGAATTTAGTATAAAAGGTGCTAAATATAATTTAGATAAATATACTTTAGAAATTGGAGATTCTAGAACTGTATCTAATGAGTTTATAACTGATGAAATAAGTTTAGAACTTTCTAATGGGAGTATTTTGGTAGTATATTCTAAAGATTAAAATAAAAAATAAAAAAAATTAAAAAAATAATCACCACTTAGCTATTACTTGCATAATATGTATAGTAAGGAGTGGTGTTTTTATTTTAAATAAAACAATTATTTAGAGAGTAGGAAATGAATGGGGGGATAGTTTTGAAGATTATTGCTATTAAATTACCAAAATTTTTATCATCTATAATTAAATTTTTTACTAGAAAAAAATAAATACATAGGAGAAGAATAGCAGGATGCTATTAAGGATATATTCCTTTTATTTATACATTATTAAATTTTAATAATAAAAAAAGCAATTGAATTAATCAATTGCTTTTTTTATTTGAACTTATATTGCTCTTTCAACCTTACCAGATCTAAGGCATCTTGTACAAACGTGAACAGTTTTTGGTGTTCCGTTAACTAAAGCCTTTACTCTCTTTATGTTAGGAGCCCAAGTTCTCTTAGATTGACGATGTGAGTGTGAGTATTGAGTTCCAGATACTACACCTTTATTACAAACTTCGCATCTTCTTGCCACTTGAAAACACCTCCTTATGTTTGAAGATAATTTCTCTTCAATAGGACAAAATAGATTTTAACATAGGTTATATAAAAAATGCAAGGCTATTTCGAAAAAATATTAAAAAAATTTATGTTATGTTGTTAAATAGCGAAGGAATAGGATAAATTTACTTGAATTAATATAGTAACTAATATACAATAATCTATATGGAAAGATAAAAAGGAGGATTTTCTATGGTAGGATATTCAAATAACCTTGGAAGTATACATTACTCTGAAGAAGTGTTAGGGAAAATAGTAGGATTATCAACAATGGAATGTTATGGTGTTGTTGGTATGGTTTCTAAAAACGCTACTGAAGGCTTATGGGAGCTAATGAGAATTGAGAATTTAAGTAAGGGTGTTAAATTAAGATTTAATGATGAAGATAAATTAATAATAGAATTATCAATAATGGTTGAATACGGAACTAAAATTTCCGTAATAGCTAATAATATAATTCAAAAGGTGCGTTATAGTGTTGAAAATTATACTGGACTAAAGGTAGCTTCAGTTACAGTTAATGTTCAAGCGGTAAGAGTCTAGGAGGGAACAGGATGAAATATGATAGAATAAACGGCCATGATTTTTACAATATGGTTGTTAATGCTAGTAATAGATTATTGGAGGAAAGTGATTTCGTTAATGCGTTAAATGTTTTTCCTGTGCCAGATGGTGACACAGGAACTAATATGTCTATGACTTTTAAGGCTGCTGTAAAAGAAATAGAAAACTTAAATTCAGAATCAATTGGAGAAACTTCAAAGAAATTAGCAAAGGGTGCTTTAATGGGAGCAAGAGGTAACTCAGGTGTTATCTTATCTCAAATACTTAGAGGAATTTCTAAAGGGTTAGAAGGAAAAACAAGTGTTAATAGTGTAGAATTTGCTAATGCATTTGTAGAAGGAAGTAAGGCAGCTTATAAAGCAGTGATGAAACCAACAGAAGGTACTATCCTTTCAGTTATTAGAGCTGCTTCAGAAGGGGCTGTAAAAAGCAACAAAACTGATATAGTAGAACTTTTAAGTGAAATTGTGGTTGAGGCAAAGGTAATGTTAGATAAAACTCCAGATCTTTTACCAGCACTTAAAAAGGCTAAAGTTGTAGATTCAGGTGGTATGGGATTATATATCATATTACAAGGAATGTATGATGCGTTAAAAGATGGAATAAAAGCAGAGATAAAAGATATATCTGCTAAGGGATCAGCAGGAGCAAGTGCTGAAGCTATAGAAGATATAGATATTAAATTTGGATACTGTACAGAATTTATAATATTAGGAGATGCTTCTAAGGCTAAATCATTCCAAGATGAAATTGAACCTCTTGGTGACTCTATGATTGTTGTTGGTTATGATGATGTAATAAAAGTACATATTCATACTAATGATCCAGGATTAGTATTATCTAAGGCAGTAGCTTTAGGTGAACTATCTAAAATTAAAATAGATAATATGAGAGAAGAACATAGAGAAGTTCTAATGTCAAAAGAAGAATATGCTACAAGTAAGATTGAAGAAGATGAAGAAGCTGTAGAAAAGAAGAAATATGCCTTTATTTCAGTAGCTATGGGAGAAGGAATAACTCATGTTCTTAAAGATTTAGGTGTTGACTATGTAATTGAAGGCGGTCAAACAATGAATCCATCAACTCAAGATATGATGGAATGTATATCTAAATTAAATGCTGATCATATATTCATTTTACCTAATAATAAAAATATAATTATGGCTGCAACTCAAGCTGCAGAAATATCAGATAAAGATGTTAGAGTTATACCAACTAAGAGTATTCCTCAAGGTATAACTTGTATAACTATGTTTAATGCAGATCATGAAGTTGATGAAAATGAGAAAGCTTTAATGGAAGCGTTAGAACTTGTTAAGACAGGCTCTGTAACGTATGCAGTTAGAGATACTGAAATGGATGGAATAGAAATTAAAGAAGGTAATATGCTTGGTCTTATTGAAGGGAAAATCAATAAGGTTGGAGAAGATTACTTTAAGGTAGCAGAAGAAGTTTTAGAGTCTATGATCGATGAAGATAGTGAACTTATAACTATATTCTATGGTAAAGACGTAGATGAAAGTAAAATAGAAGAGTTTACAGAAAAATTAGAAGAAAAGTATGAAGAGTGTGATGTACAATTCTACAAAGGAGATCAACCTTTATACTACTTTATAATGGCTGTAGAATAATTATTTTTAAGAGCACAAGAAAGGTTAATTTCTTGTGCTTTATTTTTTTATGTAAATATTATAAAATTATATTTATTATTTAAGGAGTAGGAGAAATAAAATGGATATATCACAAGATGTAAAATATCTAAAGGGTGTTGGACCTAAATTATTAGAAAAATTAAATAGATGTGGAATATTTACTGTTTTAGATTTGCTTTTATATTTTCCAAGAGATTATGAGTTTTTAAGGAGTAACATTCCTTTTAATGAAATAGATGAAGAGGATAAGCAAGTATTAACTTGTGTATGTGTAGGAATAGATAGAGATGTTAGAACTAAGACTGGAAAAACTTTAACTACTATAAGATTTAATTATTTGGGGAATTTAGTACTAGGTAAGTGGTTTAATCAAGGATTTATAAAAAATACATTTAAAATTGGGCAGAGTTATGATTTAATGGGAAAATTTAAAAGAGTAACTAATAGGCTTGAGGTTATTAATCCAATAGTAGGAGTTAAATTAGCTAAGGAAAATGAAATAGTACCTAAATATAGTTTAAAGGGTGATTTAACAGATAAAATATTAATAAAACTTATAGGGAGCTGTTTGGAGCAAATAACTATAAAAGATAATTTGCCACAATATTTATTGGAAAAATATAAAATGACTAATTTGGATTTTGCTATAAAAAATATTCATTTCCCTACAGGAAAAAGAGAACTTGAATTAGCTATAAATAGATTAAAGTTTCAAGAGTTATTTACATATTCAATGAAATTATTGATGCTTAAAAAGAATCTAAGAACTAAGAATGGAATTGAATTTAGGTTAGTAGAAGAATTGAAGGACTTAAAGGCTGCACTGCCATATAGCTTAACAGATGCACAAACGAGAGTAGTAAGAGAAATTTTAAGAGATCAAAAGAGTCCGTGGCCAATGAATAGATTGGTTCAAGGTGATGTTGGGAGTGGAAAAACTGTAGTAGCTTTAATAGCTATGTTTAATGTTATAAAAAATGGATATCAAGCAACTTTGATGGTTCCCACTGAAATATTAGCTAATCAACATTATTTAGAGGCTAAGAAGTTGCTAGAGCCTTTTGATATACATATTGAGTTATTAACAGGAAGTACTTCTTTAAAAGAAAAGAGACGTATAAAAGAGCTTATTACTACAGAGGAACCTGTAATAGTAATAGGAACTCATGCTTTAATTCAAGAGGATGTAGACTTTAAAAACTTAGGGTTAGTTATAACTGATGAGCAGCATAGGTTTGGTGTAGAACAAAGAAGTAGACTTATAAATAAAGGAAGACGTCCTGATGTTATGGTAATGACAGCAACTCCAATTCCAAGAACTTTAGCCTTATATGTATATTCGGATTTGGATATATCAGCTATAGATCAGTTACCGCCAGGAAGAAAACCTGTGGATACAAGATTCTTTAATGAAAGTGAAAGATTATCTGCTTATGATTTAGCTTTGGAGGAGATTGATAAGGGGCGCCAGGTTTATATAGTATGTCCTCTTATTGAAGAAGATGAGGATATGAAGCTAAATTCAGTTGAAAAATTATATAATGAATTAAGTGATGGCATATTTAGAGGAATACCTATAGAAATTTTACATGGAAAAATGAAGCCAAAGGAAAAGGATGAAATTATAAATAGATTTAAGAAAAATGAAACAAAAGCTATAATTTCCACCACAGTAATAGAAGTTGGAGTTAATGTTCCAAATGCATCTGTTATGATAATTGAAAATGCAGAAAGATTTGGATTAGCACAATTGCATCAATTAAGAGGTAGAGTTGGAAGAGGAAGTTATGAATCATACTGTATATTAATTGCAAAGGCTAAAACTGAAAATACTAAAAAGAGAATGGAGATTATGACTAGTTCAACTGATGGGTTTTATATATCTGAAGAGGATTTAAAATTAAGAGGGTCAGGTGAAATGTTTGGAAGAAGACAAAGTGGAGATGAAGAGTTTATTTTAGCAAATATATATGACGATATGAACATATTAAGATGTGCTAAAAGTGAAGCAAAAATATTGCTAGATTCAGATGAAGAAGAAAAGATTAAGTTTTGTAATGAAGTTAAGAATTCCTTAGAACGATGGAGTAAATATATTTGTTTTAATTAAGTGAATTTCCAAAGTTTAATTTGTCTAAATAAACTTACTCCTATGAAGGAAGAGAATAGTGAGTTTCATAAGTGAATTTCCAAATTTCAATTATAATAAAAAAATTGTTAATAAATTAATTATATGTTAGAATTATAATGTTAATGACAAAGGAGGAAATTAAATGAGAATTATAGCAGGAAAAGCAAGAGGACGCAAGTTAATACCTCCAGCAACTATGGAAACTAGACCTACTTTAGATAGAGTTAAGGAAGCTATGTTTAGTACAATACAAAATTATTTGTTAGATGCAGTAGTAATTGATGTATTTGCTGGAACTGGTAGTTTGGGGTTAGAAGCAGCGAGTAGAGGGGCTAAGGAAGTATATTTAGTTGATAAGAGTGCTGTAACATTTCCATTATTAAAAGAAAATATCAAAAATTTAAAATTTGAGGATTTCTGTTTTCCTTTAAATATGGATTCATATGAAGTTCTTAGAAATTTAGCAAAGAAGGGTAAGGTAATGGATGTTATTTTTATAGATCCACCTTATTGTAGAGAAATGATTCCAGAAGCAATTAAAATTGTTAAGGAAAATAATATGTTAGCTGAAGATGGTATAATAGTAACTAAGATAGATTCAATAGAAGAAATTTATGAAGGGTATGAGGATATTAAACTATTTAGAAGTAAAAAATATGGTAACACAACTGTTTGTTACTATAAATATATTAGAGAATAAAATAGGGAGAAAATTATGAGAGTTGCAATTTATCCAGGTAGCTTTGACCCTATTACTAATGGTCATTTAGATATTATTACAAGAGGATCAAAGGTTTTTGATAAACTTATAGTTGGTGTTTTAGTCAATGTTGATAAGGTAGGATTATTTCCTATTGAAGAGAGGGTTGAGCTTATAAAAAGAGTAACAAAGCATCTAGAGAATGTTGAGGTTGTTAGTTTTAATGGGCTTTTAGTTGATTTGGCTAAAAGAAATAATGCAAGAGTTATATTAAAAGGGTTAAGAGCTGTATCAGACTTTGAGTATGAGTTTCAAATGGCATTGATGAATTCTCAATTGGATTCAGATGTTGAAACTTTATTTATGACTACATCTGCGGCTAATTCGTTTTTAAGTTCTTCATCAGTTAAGCAAGTTGCTAAATTTGGAGGGAAGATTAATGGTTTAGTTCCAGATGAAATAGTTGATGATGTTATTAGAAAGATTAAGGGATAGAACTCAGGGGGTATATTTTGGAAAAGGTAGAATTGAATGTTATTGAATTATTAGAGTATTTGCAAGATATGGTGGAAAGTTCACCTAAAATGCCTATAACAGGAAAAACAATTATTGATAAGAAAGAGTTTAATGAAGTGATAGACCAAATAATTAATTATTTGCCAGATCAGTTTAAAAAAGCTCAATGGGTTGTTAATGAGAAGGATAGAATTCTTCAAGAAGCACAAAAGGAATTCGATAATGTTAAAAAAGAAACAGTGGAAATAATGAAACAAAATGTTGAAACTCATGATCTTGTTAGAGAGGCTAAAATGAGGGCAAGTGAAATAATAGCTCTAGCACAAAGAGATGCTAAAGCTATTAGGATAGGTTCTAGAGAATACTCAAATGAAATTTTAATGCAATTAGATGTTGAAATAGAAAAACAAAAGGAACAGTTAATTAAATCTATGCAAGAATCTTTTGAAAAAGTAGCAAAAGAAATAGATGAAAATTTAACACAAACAGGAACAATAATTAAAGAAAATATAGCTGAATTAAGAACGATGTAATTTTTTTATAAGTGAAATTATTAAAGTTCCTATTAATAAAAGTGATAAAAACAATGAAATTATTATTGAAATATTATAATTATCAATAGTAGCAGAGGAGGTATAAGCAGTGTATTGTAGTGAGAAGATACTACTTATAATAAAAGTTATGCTAAAGCTTATTACTCCTTGGATAAATTTCATGAAGCTATATTTTGCTATAGAAATATCATATTTATAGACAAAAGAGCTTATTTGAGCTATTACTGATAAACCGGAAAAAGAACAAATAAAGCTTATTATAGCTAGTTTAAATGGAAGTGTTAGAGGTAAAGTGGTTATAAGTTTACAACCATTAGTAAATTCAACACTGCCTAAGAATAGTCCGTAAATTGAATATTTAGGAAGATTTAAAAAATCTTCTATATTATTAAAGACAATGCTTATATAAGCATTGTTTTTTATTATGCTTATAATTATAGAGAATAAAACTACAAAAGCACCAACTTGTAATGTAGTATTAATTCCATTATCTAAAGCTGATTTTAAAGCTGAACCAAAGTTCATATTGGTATTATTTTTAGGTAGTTCCTTCATAGAAAATGTTGTTTTACTTCTATTCATTGTTAAAATACCTACAATAATAGGAGACAAATAATTGGCTATAAGTAAAATAAAACCTAATTTTACATCTCCTAACATAGTAGCTCCAATTGAACCTATTATGAACATAGGGCTTGCATTACTAGCTATATTTAAAAGTCTTTCAAATTCGTTTCTATCTATGTATCCTAAGGAATAAAGATCACAACAATATTTACAACCGAGAGGATAACCACTTAGAAAACTAGCAACTATAGGAAATGAAGACGATTTTGAAAGCTTAAGAGGCTTACAAAGAACTGGTCCCAATATTTTTGAATATAATCCAACTCCATCATATGAAATTAAAAGGTTACATATTACCGAAAATGGAAAAATTGTTGGAACAATAGTCTTTACAACCAAACTTACTCCAATTAGTGCAGCATCTATACAATTTTCTAGATTATATACAAAAACGAAAATAAACATTGTGATTAAAATACATATAAAGTAATTGTGGTTTTTGTTAAAGAGTTTGAAAAGTAGCAACAGTAGAAAAAATATGATTACTAATAAAAAAATAATACTATACATGGTATTCCCTCCCATCTATAGTATTTATATGCGGTATACATAAAGTATTATTAATATTTTATTATTGGACTTTGAAGATAATCTTTATTTGGATTTATTTTGTTATTTAAGTTTGAATAAGCAGCTGTAGCTTGTATATCAAATTTAAGTAAAGGATTATTAGTAAAGCGCGGTACTTTAGTAATAAGAGGGATAGAAGAGTTTCTTTTTATTAATGAAAGAACTTCTCTACCTGTTTTGTTAAAGCCTAGAACCCTTGCATAAAGATTATTTGGATCATCTATATTTAAAAAATTATTAGAATCAAGTCCAAGATATATATGAGTTAGAATTCTTGAAATTTTACTATATGTATATCTCTTACTTTTTACTTTTAAAATAAAATCCTCATAAGAATTTGATGAGTCTAGTTCTTTTATTAATTTATTTTCTAATCCTTCTGTTATTTCGTAAAGATTGTTAAAATTTATACAGTTTGTTTGGATTTTATATTTTATAAATTTAAACATATCTTCATCAAAAACAAGAGGATAGTCTTCATCTCGCAATTTACTAAATATTTTATAAGATTCTTCAGGAATTAAATTTTTTAAGTTTTCTAAAGAATGTTTGTTTTTTAATAGTTCTCTAATTGCTGTAGCTGATGAAAAGGAATTAGAGAGATTTTTATCATTATAGTTAGATCCTTCTCGTTTTAGTGTAGAAGGAGAAATATTGCTATTTAGTCTAAGAATAGACTTTATATATTCAATTCCTAAAATGTTGTTTGATGAAGTTATTATTTTATTTATTTCTTCGTCCTTTAAGTATTCAATTAAGCTTTTTTCACGAGCTTTCGCAAATGTATCACCTTTAGCTAGGTGTTCCTTTATGAGAGATTTTAATTCTGAATCTTCATTAACTAAAATCTTAGAAAGTGCAGTTAACTTATCTACATTTCCGCATTCTGAACCAAAAAATAAGTTGTTAACAACACCAAGGTGATGAAGTATTGATACAGAACCTTTTGCAAAAAATTCTGCAGATGAAACTGCGTAGTATGTAGGAAGTTCGATAATTAAATCTATTCCGTTATTTAAGGCCATTTCAGTTCTTTTCCATTTGTCAATTATTGCAGGACCACCTCTTTGAACGAAGTTACCACTCATTATACAAATGATAGCATCGGCATTGGTATTCTTTCTTGCCTCCCTTAAATGATAAAGATGTCCATTGTGAAATGGATTATACTCAGTAATTATTCCAGTTATATTCATATTTAAACTCCTTTTTGGGAAATATAAAAATATTATAGCATAGAGGAGGAAATGTGGAAGGAGTTATATAATATTTATAATTTATATAATATTTATATTATATAAGATGAAATATACAGTAAAATTCAGAAAATTTATAATATAAAGAATTAATTTTTTGAGCAATTTAGGTATTGAAAAATATGTACCCATAGGAGTATAGTAATAGTGAAGATGAGACCGTACAAAGTCGAAAGGGGAAATTAAATATGGAACTTATGGATAAATTATGGAATGCGGCTAAGGAAAATAAGCAAAGAATAGTTTTACCAGAAGGTGATGAAGAAAGAACTATTATTGCTACTGAAAAAATCCAAAAATTAGGTTTAGCCTTTCCAATCCTAGTTGGTAATGAAGAAAAAATATTAGAAAAAGCTAAAGAGCTTGGAGTTGACTTAACTGGTGTTGAAATAATCAATCCAGATAAATCAGATAGACTTCAAGATTATATAAATGCATTTTATGAGTCAAGAAAAAGTAAAGGTATGACTTTAGAGAAGGCTGACAAAATCGTTAGAGATCCATTATACTTTGGAACAATGATGGTTAAATTAGATGATGCTGATGGAATGGTATCAGGTGCTGTTCATACAACTGGAGATTTATTAAGACCAGGTTTACAAATTATTAAAACTGCACCAGGAGTATCTGTTGTATCAAGTTTCTTTATCATGATGGTACCAGGATCTAAGTACGGAGAAAATGGAATGTTATTATTCTCAGACTGTGCTGTTAATCCAAATCCAAATTATGAACAATTAGCAGCTATTGCAATTGCAACTGCTGATACAGCACGTAACCTTTGCAAAGTAGAGCCAAGAGTTGCGATGTTATCATTTTCAACAATGGGAAGTGCTGATCATGAAATGGTTGACAAGGTTAGAAAGGCAACAGAACTTGCAAAAGAATTAAGACCAGACTTATTAATAGATGGTGAATTACAATTAGATGCAGCTATAGTAGAAAGTGTTGCAGCTCAAAAAGCACCAAATAGTAAAGTTGCTGGTAAAGCAAATGTATTAATATTCCCAGATTTACAATCAGGAAACATTGGATACAAATTAGTTCAAAGATTTGCAGGAGCAGAGGCTATAGGACCAATGTGTCAAGGATTTGCAAAGCCAATTAACGATTTATCAAGAGGATGTAACTCAGAAGATATCGTTAATGTTGTAGTATTAACTGCAGTGCAAGCACAAGCTCAAAATGCAAAATAGTAAAATTAAATAGTTTTAAGAGGTGTTCAAAAATGAAAGTATTAGTTATAAACTGTGGAAGTTCTTCACTTAAATATCAATTAATCGATATGACAACAGAAGAATCGCTAGCACAAGGATTAGTTGAAAGAATAGGAATTGAAGGTTCTGTTTTAACTCAAAAAGTTGAAGGTAGAGACAAATATATAGTAAAGCAACCAATGGCAGATCACAAAGATGCTATAAAGTTAGTTTTAGAAGCTTTAGTTGATGAGAAAAACGGCGTTATTTCTTCAATGGATGAAATTTCAGCAGTAGGACATAGAGTTGTACACGGTGGAGAAAAGTATAATAAGTCTGTTATAATTGATGCTGAAGTTAAATCATATATAGAAGAATGCTTTAAATTAGCACCACTTCACAATCCAGCAAACATGATAGGAATAAATGCTTGTGAAGAATTAATGCCAAACACTCCAATGGTAGCTGTATTTGATACTGCTTTCCATGGAACTATGCCAGAAGAAGCATACATATATGCTTTACCATATGAGTTATACAAGAAACATGGAATAAGAAAATATGGATTCCACGGAACTTCACATAAGTATGTTTCACAAAAAGTTGCTGAAGTTATGGGAAGAGATATTAAAGATTTAAAAATAATCACTTGTCATTTAGGAAATGGTGCAAGTTTATGTGCTGTTAAGAATGGTGTATCAGTTGATACTTCAATGGGATTCACTCCACTTGAAGGTGTAGCTATGGGTACAAGATGTGGTAACATCGATCCAGCAATAGTTACTTTCTTAATGAAAGAAGAAGGATTATCAGTTGATGAAGTTAATGACTTAATGAATAAGAAGTCAGGAGTTCTTGGAGTATCAGGAATTAGCTCAGATTTCAGAGATATCGAAGATGGAGCTTTCAAAGATAAAGACCCAAGAGCAATATTAGCATTAAAAGTATTTGAGTACAAAGTAAGAGCTACAATAGGAGCATATGCTGCTGTTATGGGTGGTGTAGATGCTATAGTATTTACTGCTGGTGTAGGAGAAAATGGTCCAGAAACTAGAGAAGCATGCTTAAAAGGATTAGAATACCTAGGAGTAGAAGTAGATAGAGAAGCTAACAATGTTAGAGGAAAGGTAAGAGAAATATCTAAGCCAGGATGCAAAGTGAAGGCATTTGTTATACCAACTAATGAAGAATTAATGATTGCTAGAGACACTTTAGAATTAATACAAAAGTAATTTGTATAATAAAGCTTGACTTTTAATGTCGACCTTTATATAATAAATTGTGTTTGAATTCAGTAAATTTTAGCGAGGAGTGAAATATCGCTTTGGCTCAAGCTATACATAGTGTATAATGTACCTTGAAGGTATGAGGATTATATCCAGAGCTTAAGATATGATAATTAATTTTTCAGATTTGCTATCTAAAAAGAACAGAAAGAAACAAATATCTTTATCATTCGAGTTAGAACCATTTGAATTCGAAGGAGAAGAAATTAGAGCAATTGAAAAAGTTTGTGTAGAAGGGGTTGCAATATCAGAAAATGATGTTATAGTAATAAATGCTTCTATAAAAACTAAGCTAAAGCTAAATTGTTCTAGATGCTTAGATGCCTTTATCTATCCAATAGATATTGATATAGAAGAAAGGTTTACAAACAATAAGGAACTTGACAGTGAGGAAATTATGTTTGTAGATGGTGATACACTAGATATTACCGAGATTATTGAAAATAGTATTATTTCAACCTTACCTATCAAAAGACTTTGCAAGGAAGACTGTAAGGGACTATGTTCTCAGTGCGGTGCAAATAAAAATATTGAAAATTGTAGTTGTTTAGATTATGATGTTGATATTAGGCTTGCAAAGCTTAGAGAGTTGTTTGGGGAATAAGGAGGTGTAATAATGGGAAATCCAGCTAGAAAGACATATAGAGCAAAAAGAGATTCTAGAAGAGCTCAAACTTTTAAGTTAAGCTTACCAGGAATAGTTGAATGTCCACAATGCCACGAAATGAAGATGGCTCACAGAGTTTGTAAGAACTGTGGATTCTACAAAGGTAAAGAAGTAGTTGCTTCAACTGAAGAATAAAAGAAAGTCTTATGACTTTCTTTTCTTTATATATAAAGAAATAAGGGGTGAAAGAAATGAGAATTGCTATAGACGGTATGGGTGGAGATAATGCACCACAAGCTGTTGTTAATGGTGTAGTGCAAGCTCTTAATGAATTTAATGATTTAGAGTTTTTTATAACAGGACCAGAAGATATAATAAAAGAGCAATTAAAACAAGAAAATTATACAGGTGATAAAATAACTATAGTAGATGCTAAAGAAGTTATATCAACTAATGAGCATCCAGTTATGGCTATAAGAAAAAAGAAAGATTCAAGTTTATGTAAAGCTTTAAACTTAGTTAAGGAAAAAAAGTGTGATGCTGTTTTATCTGCTGGAAGCACAGGAGCCTTTTTAGCAGGATGTAATTTTATTGTAGGAAGAATTAAAGGTGTTAAGAGACCAGCATTAACTCCTATCATGCCAGGTAAAAATGCACCATTTATGATTGTAGATGCAGGGGCCAATGTAGATTGTAAACCTGAGTATTTAGTGCAATTTGCTCATATGGGTAGAGAATATTATAAAGGTGTATTAAAAGCAGAAAACCCTAGTATTGGATTAGTTAATATTGGTGCTGAAGAAGAGAAAGGTAATGAATTAACTAAAAATACATACCAGCTACTAAAGAATGAAGAAGGACTTAATTTCGTAGGCAATGTAGAACCGAGAGATGTTACTTTAGGTGATACTAATGTTCTTGTTTGTGATGGTTTTGCAGGTAACACAATTTTAAAAATGTATGAAGGAACGGCATCTACTCTTTTAAAGATAATAAAAGATGAAATTCTTTCTTCAGGTGTTAAGGCAAAGGTTGGAGCTCTTTTATTGAAGCCTGTATTTAAAAGTATAAAGAAAAAGTTCGATTATAAGGAATATGGTGGAGCACCTTTTTTAGGTGTTGATGGAATTTGTATTAAAGCTCATGGAAGTTCTGATGGAAAGGCTTTTAAAAATGCTATAAGACAAAGTAAACAGTTCTATGATAGCAAAGTTTTAGAAAAAATTAAGGAAGAATTAGAGCTAAAAGCTTAGAATTTAAAATAGTTATAAGTTGTAATATATTTTATTAAATATTAAGTAAAAGAAAATTTTTTGGTTTATTAGTCGTTTTCATAACAAATATAAGTAATGTATATTGACGACAACAAAAATATATAATATTATCTAAATGGGTGTGTTTAGGAGGTGAAAGAATGTTTGAAAAGATAAGAGAAATCATTGCTGATAAGCTAAGCATTAATGAAGACGAAATAACTATGGATTCAGCATTTTTAGAAGACTTAAATGCAGATTCTTTAGATATAGTTGAACTTATAATGGCTTTAGAAGATGAGTTAGATATGGAAATTCCAGACGAAGACGCAGAGAACTTTGTAACTGTTGGTGATGTAGTTAAATTTGTAAAGTCACATGTTGAGGAATAAATAAAATCCCGCAGTATTTGCGGGATTTTATTTATAAAGTACTTTTATTAAAAATCGAAATAGTTTATTCTTGAATTTGTTTATATAAGCAAGTTGAAGAATAAACTTGAAGGAGTGTAAATAATGAATAATTTCTATCAGAAGGAAGCTGAAGATATAATAGGTATTAAGTTTAATGAGCCTAAATTATTACTTACAGCTTTAACTCATTCATCTTATGCCAATCAACATAGAGATGAAGAGTATAATGAAAGATTTGAATTTTTAGGAGATGCCATTCTTCAAGTATGTATTACTGAGTATTTATTTTTAAATTATAAAGAAAAAAGTGAAGGGGAATTAACTAAGATTCGTAGTTTAATTGTTTGTGAAAACTCTTTATATGAAATAGGGAAATCCTTGAACTTAGGTTACTTATTAAGAATGAGCAAAGGTGAAGAATTAACTGGAGGAAGAGAAAGAATATCTTTAATAGCTGATGCCGTAGAAGCTTTAATAGCAGCTATATATTTAGATAAAGGATTAGAGTTTACAAAAGATTATATTATAGGTAGATTCGAAGATATAATAAAGCGTGCCATAAATAATGATATAATATTAGATTATAAGACTAGATTGCAGGAATATCTTCAAAAAAATGGAGAAATATCTATAGTTTATGAGCTTATTAAGTTCGAGGGACCACCACATAGAAGAAAATTTTATACAAAGCTTATAATTGATAATAATGAACTAACTTGTGGTGAAGGTTATAGCAAGAAAGAGTCAGAACAAAATGCAGCAAAAGCAGCATTAAAGGTTTTGGAGGATAAGAATGAGTAAGAATTATTATATAATTCCTGTTTTTATTTCTCATCAAGGATGCCCACATCAATGTGTTTTTTGTAATCAAGATAGAATAGCAGGAAAGTATGAGGAAGTTTTTGCTAGTGATGTTAGAAAAATTATAGATGAATATTTAGAAACTATAAATAGTAAAGGTGCTACTATAGAAGTGTCATTTTTTGGTGGTACATTTACTGCAATTGATGTTAATAAGCAAAAGGAATTATTAGAAGTTGCTAGAGAATATAAGCAAAAAGGTCTAATACATAAAATAAGATTATCAACAAGACCAGATGCTATATTACCTTATATCTTAGGATATTTAAAGGAATATAAGGTTGATATAATAGAACTTGGAGTTCAATCATTAGATGATGAGGTTTTAAGAAAAGCTGGTAGAGGACATAGCGTCAATGATGTATTAGTTGCATCTAAACTTATTAAAGAAGCTGGATTTACTTTAGGTCATCAAATAATGCCAGGATTACCAGGGGATAGTTTTGATATTGATATAGAGACTACTAAAAAATCAATTGAGATGAAACCAGATATATGTAGAATATATCCATCGTTAGTTATCAAGGATACACCTATGGAGGATATGTATAATAGAGGGGATTATGTACCATACTCTTTAGATGAAGCTGTATATATTAGTGGTGAAATGCTAAAATTATATAATGAAGCTAAAATTAAAGTAATTAGAATTGGTTTACAACCAACGGATACTATTACTACAGGAAAAGATATAGTAGATGGACCTTTCCATCCAGCTTTTAGGGAATTAGTTGAAGGTCACTTGATTTGTGAAACCTTAGACAAAAAATGTCCAAAGGAAAAGGATATTATAGTTGAAATCAATGAAAAGGATATTAGTAAATTATATACTAATAAAAAGCAGTATTTTAAAAGATTTTTAGCTGGTAGAGAAGGTAAAGTATATGTTAATACTAACAATAAGGTGAAAAAGGGAAGAATTAAGCTAACAGTTATTGAGAAGAGAGAAGAATTTAAAATATAATTGTGTAAGTTTAAACTTTAGTAGTTAAAATAATAAAAGATATGAATTTAGGTGACAAGGGGCAAAGGGTATATAGCAAGATAAATAATATTCTTGTTTATGAGCTTTGAATCTTGTCATTGTTTTATTGATATTTCTTTAGCTTTGCTATAAACTAAAGAAAGAATGGAGTGAGAGTTATTATGAAAGCAAAGACAAGAGAAAAAATGATGTATGTAATTACTATTTTTATGCTTATAGTATTTTTAATAAGTTTATTACCAGCTTTTATATAAAAAGATAAGGAGTGTATTTATGTTTTTAAGGTCACTTGAGATACGTGGATTTAAATCTTTTGCAGATAAGACTGAATTGAGATTTAAAAAGGGAGTAACTGCAGTTGTTGGACCTAATGGTAGCGGAAAAAGTAACGTTTCTGACTCAGTAAGATGGGTACTTGGAGAACAAAGTGTCAAAAATCTTAGAGGGGGTAAAATGGAAGATGTTATCTTTGCAGGAACACAATTTAGAAAACCTTTAGGGCTTGCACAAGTATCTCTTACTTTAGATAACTCAGATGGAACATTATCAACGGATTACAATGAAGTAACAGTAACTAGAAGAATATTTAGATCTGGTGAAACAGAGTATTTAATTAATAACCAAAAATGTAGATTAAAGGATATTACTGAATTATTTATGGATACAGGTATAGGTAAGGAAGGGTATTCTATAATTGGACAAGGTAAAATTGATGCAATATTAAGCGGTAAGCCAGAAGACAGAAGAGCTTTATTAGAAGAAGCAGCTGGAATTGTTAAATATAAGTCTAGAAAAGAAGAAGCTGAAAAGAGACTGGATAACACTGATAGTAATTTAGTTAGAATTAGAGATATAATAGCAACTTATGAAGAGAGACTTGAGCCATTAAGAATAGAAAAGGAAAAAGCAGTAAAATATAAAGCTTTAGCAGAAGAGTTAAATGTAAAAGAGGTTTCTATATTAGTTAATCATATTGATAGGGTTTCAAAGGATATAGATGCTTTATCTAGTGAAATAGAGAAAAGACAAGAATCAATAGATGCTAAAAGAGAAAAGCTTACGGCTCATAAGAATGTTTTAGATGATTTGCAAAGAAAAATAGAAAATATAGAAAAGAAAAACAAATTAGAAAAAGAAGAGTATTATACAAAAAAAGAAGAGGCTACAAATCATATAAGAGATATTGAGCTTTTTAAAGAAAGAGTTAACAACTTTAAATCCTTAATAGAGAAAGAAGAAAATGAAATAAGCATTTTAAAGGATGACTTAGAGAAAGTTACTTTAGAAAAGAAAGAGTTAGAAGAAAAGCTAAATGAAAAGAGTAAAGAAAGTAAGGATAAAGGCTCAGAAATTAGAAATGTAGAAAGATTAATTGAAGAGATAACTATAAAAATTGATAAAATAGAAAAAGAACTTAATATTTTAAAGAATAATGAGTTTGAAATTATATCTAGGAATTCTGATATTAATAATAGAATTCAAAGCTTACAAAAAGAAATAAAACAAAAAAATGATATAAAGGAAAGCTTAGATAAATCAATAGTTACTTTAGAAGGAAATTTAGCTATTAATATAGGAACCATAGATGAAGTTAAGTTAAAACTTATACATACAAAAGATAATATTTCTAACTTAGAAGAGGAAGTAGTATTAGTAAGAAAAGAGTTATCTAAAACTCACTCCCTTTTAAATAATCAAGATAATAAACTAAAAATGTTATCAAAAAAAATTAATGAATCAGAAGCTACTCATAATACTTTAGAAAATTTAGAAAAGCATTATGAGGGATATAATAGAACAGTAAAGAACTTAATGGATCATGTTGAAAAGGGCAGAGTTCAAGGAATAAAAGATATAAAAGTACTTGGTGAAATTTTTGAAGTTGAAAAGAAGTATGAAGTTGCTATTGAGATAGCTTTAGGAGGATCAATATCTAATGTAATAACAGTTAATGATAATGATGCTAAAAACTTAATTTCATATTTAAAAAATAAGGGGCTAGGTAGAGCTACATTTTTACCTTTAAATATTATTAGAGGGAAGAAGTTGGATGTGCCTAATAATATTAAAAGTGCTAATGGTTATATTGGAATTGCCTCAGAGATTTTAAAATATGATGTAAGATATAGAGGTGTAATAGAATATAATTTAGGTAGAACTATAATTGCAGAAAATATGGATTGTGCACTTAATATATCTAAAATAGGTAAACATAATTATAAAATAGTAACTTTAACTGGTGAAGTAATTAATCCAGGAGGGGCCTTAACTGGAGGTAGTATCCAAGGTAAAAATGCTAATCTTTTAGGTAGAAAAAGAGAAATTGAAGAGTTAGCTCAAAATATATTAAAACTGAAAGAAGAGTATAATAATGAGGTTTCTAAATTTAATGAAATAAAGCTAAAAATAAAGCAGTTAGATGAAGAAATATTAAATAAAAGAGAAGAAGTTCATAGTAAGAATATAGAGTTAACAGTATTAGAAGGTGAAATAAAAAACCTTGTAAATGATGGAGATAAGTTAAGTAAAAATATTGAAAACTCTAAGAGACAAAAAGAAGAGAATAATAATATAATTAAATTATTATTAGAAAAGTTGGAAAATAAAAAAGAAGAACTTAATAAGTTAGATGTTAAAAGTGCAGAAAGAAAAGAAAAGGTTAAATTAATTGAAGAAGAACTTGTTAATAATAATAATGAAAGGGATTCTTTAAAAGAAAAGCTAGTTAATTTAAAGGTTAATAGTGCAACTTTAGAAGAAAGTCTTCAAGGCCAAAGAATGCAATTATCTTCTAAGAACTTAGAGATAAGAGAAAAAGAAAACAAGATAAAACATTTACAAAAGGAAATTTCTATTAAAGATAATAATATTAATTCTTTATCTGAAAATGTTAAAAATAAAGAAAATATATTAAAAGAAATAGAAGAAAGAGTTTTAGAACTAGAAAATTCTTTTAGAGAAGATGAAATTATTAAGGTTGAACTTAAAGAAAGCCATAAGGCTAAGGAAAGTATAGCTAGTGAAATAATAGAAGTAATAAGAGTAGAAGAAAATGAATTAAACAAAAGGGCTATACAAAATGCTAAAATAGAGAGTGAACAAGAAGCTCTTTATAATAGATTAAATAGTGAGCTTAACTTAACTCTTGCTGAAGCAAAAGAGATAGCTATTAGTGTTGAAAATATAAATACACTTAAGGATGAAATTTCTATATTAAAATCAAAAATAGCAGCTTTAGGAACAGTTAATTTATCTGCTATAGTAGAATATGACGAAGTATGTGAAAAGTATGAATTTATGTCATCACAAGAGCTAGATTTGCAAAAGGCAAAAGAAGAGCTTATAGAAGTTATAAATGAAATGACTATTCAAATGCAAGAGTTATTTAAAGAGAATTTTAAAATATTAAATGAAAACTTCGGAGAAACCTTTAGAGAATTGTTTAAGGGAGGAAGTGCAGAGCTTATTTTAGGTGGAGATGATGTTTTAAGTTCTAATATAATAATAAATGTTGAACCACCAGGTAAGAAGCTTCAAAATATAAACTTAATGTCTGGGGGAGAGAAGGTTTTATCTGCAATTGCTTTATTATTTGCAATATTAAAAATGAAACCAACTCCATTCTGTATACTTGACGAAATAGAGGCGGCTCTAGATGATGCTAATGTTTATAGGTATGCAGAGTTTTTAAGGTCTTTCTCAGAAAATATTCAATTTATAGTAATAACACATAGAAAAGGAACAATGGAAGCTAGTGATGTAATGTATGGTATAACCATGGAAGAAAAGGGTATATCTAAAGTAGTATCAGTAGACTTGTCGGAGAATTAGGAGGTAGTAATATGTTTGGTAAATTATTTAATAATCTTAAGACTGGATTAACAAAAACAAGAAATGCATTAACAGATAAAATAAATGAGGCTTTAAATTTAGCAGTAACAATTGATGAAGATTTATATGAAGAGTTAGAAGAAATACTTATTATGGCTGATATAGGTATGGATACTACCATGGAAATAATTGAAAGATTAAAGGATAAGATTAGAAAAGAAAAAATTAATGATGTTGAATTAGTAAGACCAGCTTTAAAGAGCGTAATTGCTGAAATGATGAAGGATGATAACAAAGAAAGCTATGAAGAAAAAAGCGGGAAAGAAGTTATTTTAGTAATAGGTGTAAATGGAGTTGGAAAAACTACTAGCATAGGTAAATTAGCAGCAATGAATAAGGAAAAAGGTAAAAAAGTTTTATTAGCAGCTGCTGATACATTTAGAGCAGGTGCTATAGATCAATTAGTTGTTTGGAGTGAAAGAGCAAAGGTTGATATTGTTAAACATGAAGAAGGCTCAGATCCAGCAGCAGTTGTATTTGATGCAATTAATGCTTCTAAGTCAAGAGGTGTAGATTTACTTATTTGTGACACAGCAGGAAGATTACACAATAAGAAGAATTTAATGGATGAATTAGGAAAGATTAATAGAGTAATAGATAGAGAACTAGCAGGGGCTAATAAACAAACATTATTGGTATTAGATGGAACTACAGGACAAAATGCGGTAATTCAAGCTAAGCAATTTATGGAAGTTTGCCCTATTGATGGTATAGTTTTAACTAAACTTGATGGAACTGCTAAAGGTGGAGTTGTAATTTCTATTAAGAATACTCTTAAAATACCTGTTAAATATATAGGTGTAGGTGAAGGTATTGATGATTTACAAGAGTTCGATGCAGAAAGCTTTGTAGAAGCATTATTTTAGTTAGTAGTTAATAGTTAATAGTTAATAGTTAGGAATGAGAGAGTTGTTGTAGTTTACAAAAATCTATATTTTGTAAATTAAGTATATATTAAATTTATTTCTTAACTATTAACTCTTAAGTAATAAAAATAAATTATAATTATTTTTATATATAACTTATAAAATTTATAAGTAGCAACTAAAAAATTTGTTGCGAAAATTTGTATTAGTCATTAAAATAACTATAGATACCCAAGTGGTATGTTTTAAATTAATAGGGATAGTAAGAGTTTAGCACTTTAATTTTGGGATGAAAAAAATAATTTAAAAGTGTTAAGTAAAAATACTTGACACTTAATTATTATTCTGTTAGAATCTCAGATGTGGGTAAGGTGATATGCATGGAAGATAGAGTTGAGATTTCCTTATTAATGGATTATTACGGTCCATTGCTTACGGAAAAACAAAAGAGTATCATGGAGCTATATTACAATGAGGATTTATCCTTAGCTGAGATTGCTGAATTAAACAATACGAGTCGCCAAGCGATTCATGACCTAATAAAAAGATGCTACAAACAATTTCTAGCCTATGAAAGTAAATTAAATTTACTTGAAAAGTCTTTAGAAAAAGAAAAGAAGATTTCAGAATTCTTGGATGAAGTTAATAAGAAATATTCTTTGATGGATGAGGACTACATAAATTACAAAGAAACTCTAGAAAATTTATAGGCATAGGAGGGTTAACATGGCTTTTGAAGGTTTAGCTGATAAGTTACAAGAAACGTTTAAGAAACTTAGAGGCAAAGGTAAATTAGGCGAAAAAGATATTAAAGAAGCCATGAGAGAAGTAAAACTTGCGTTATTAGAAGCTGACGTTAACTTTAAAGTTGTAAAAACTTTTGTTAAAAATGTTAGTGAAAAATGTGTTGGTAGTGAAGTTTTAGAAAGCTTAACACCTGCTCAGCAAGTCATCAAGATTGTTAATGATGAGCTTACAGATCTTATGGGAGGTAGTGAAAGTAAAATCAACTTCTCTAGTGTTGGACCAACTGTTATTATGTTAGTTGGACTTCAAGGAGCTGGTAAAACCACAATGGCTGGTAAACTTGCACTACAATTAAGAAAAGATAAAAATAAAAAACCTTTATTAGTTGCCTGCGATATATATAGACCAGCAGCAATTAAACAATTAGAGGTTGTAGGAAAGCAAATTGACATTCCAGTTTTCCAAATGGGTGATAAAATTAGCCCTGTACAAATTGCCAAAGAAGGTATAAAATACGGTAGGGAAAACGGAAATAATGTTGTAATTATAGATACAGCTGGTAGACTTCATATAGATGAAGAGCTAATGACTGAACTTAAAGATGTAAAGGCTGAAGTTAATCCTTCAGAAATCTTACTTGTTGTTGACTCAATGACAGGACAAGATGCTGTGAATGTTGCAGAAACCTTTAATGAAGCACTTGATATCTCAGGAGTTATATTAACAAAGCTTGATGGAGATACAAGAGGTGGAGCTGCTTTATCAATTAGACATATGACTCAAAAACCAATTAAATTTATTGGTGTTGGGGAAAAGATGAATGATTTTGAAGTATTCCATCCAGATAGAATGGCTAGTAGAATTCTAGGAATGGGTGATGTACTTTCATTAATCGAAAAGGCTCAAGAAGCAATTGATGAAAAAGAAGCTAAAGAGTTAGGTCAAAAGATGATGGAAAATGACTTTACTTATGATGATTACTTAACGGCTATGGAGCAAATGAAAAAGTTAGGATCACTAAGTAAAATCATTGATATGATACCAGGAGTGCCTAAGGAGATGAAAGAAATTGACTTTGATGCTGGTGAAAAACAATTAGCAAGAGTAAAGGCAATAATTCATTCAATGACTCCTAAGGAAAGAAAAAATCCAAAACTTATAGTTGGATCTTCTTCAAGAAAGAAGAGAATAGCTAATGGTTCTGGTACATCATTACAAGAAGTTAACAAACTCATAAAAGGACATGAAATGATGAGAAAGCAAATGAGGCAAATGAAATCATTGACTAAAAAGTCCAAGAAAGGTTTATTTGGTAAATTACCTTTTTAAGAGTTTATATATATAACCCTTTAAAGGAGGTGAAATTAATGGCAGTAAAAATCAGATTAAGAAGAATGGGTGCTAAGAAAGCTCCTTTCTACAGAGTTGTTGTTGCTGATTCTAGAAGCCCAAGAGATGGAAGATTCATCGAAGAAATCGGGTACTACAATCCAATAACTGAACCAGCTGAAATCAAAATCGATGAAGAAAAAGCTACAAAATGGATAAACAATGGTGCACAACCTACAGACGTAGTTAAGAGACTATTCAACACAGTAGGACTTAACAAGTAATTTTTGGGAGGTGAACTCTGCAAAATACATATACAATTAGTACATAGTATTTGCAGACTCTTATGAAAGATTTAGTTGAAATAATTGCTAAATCCCTAGTGGATAATCCAGATGAAGTTCATGTAAATGAAATTCAAGGAGAGCAAGACTTAATTCTTGAGTTAAGGGTTGCTCCTGAAGATATGGGTAAGGTAATCGGTAAACAAGGTAGAGTAGCGAAAGCTATTAGAACCGTAGTAAAAGCCGCAGCACTAAACGAAAATCAAAAAGTAGTAGTTGAAATTATCGATGTAAAGAGTTAGGATTTTCCTAACTCTTTTTTTATGTGCGCCCAGCATGGGCAACAACTTGACGGTGAAAGTCCGTTGTGGGCTTGGTAGTGGG
>UQQU01000028.1 GCA_900543325.1 uncultured Clostridium sp.
TTTTTATTAATATCCTTGTCTAAATAAAATGAGTTATCTTTTCCTTGAACAATAGAATAATCTATATTTGTATTATTTATTTTAATCCAACCTCTATAGTCTTCGTATTTGTCATACAAACTCTCTTCTTGTTTTTCTATTCTAATTTGTTCATAAGATTTGTCTGCTTTTTTGTATTCTGTACTTTTTATATATACCTTATATACACATATATCTATAATTAAAATCAAAACTACATTGATTATATTCTTTAAAATTTTCATAACACAATCTCCTTAATTAATAAAGTAAATAAGTACATATTCTTTTATTATTTTTAATAAATACCATTTTGCTACAAATTCATAACCACGTAAAATATGTTTTTATTTATTATAATGTGTATATTTAAATAAATAAAGCTAATATTGTGTATTTAAAAAATCTATATATTTATTTACCGTTACCAAGAGTCCAAAGCTATAAACTTTTATCTAAATAGAGGGTAATTTTTCTTATTTTTCTCTATTTAGATAATCTATTAAGGTTTTTGACTACTTCGGTAACACCTATCTTAACATATTGAAATTTACACATTTAACCCGTTACCAAAGGGTGTTACCGAAGGTGTTACCAAAAATTTATGGTAACACCTTTTTTAAAATTAGCGTTACCATAAATTCCGCTTCGGTAACGCTAAGTCTGTCTTTGGTAACGCTTAGTTTTGCTTGAATATTAATAAGTTATAATGACTATAAAAATACACTGTCGATATTTTTGACAGTGTATTTTTATAGATAAATTTATGACCAATTATATTGTTTTAGTTTTGTATCATATTCCATGTATACTCCACTTAATAATGATATTTTATATTTTAATACTTCAATATCATCTACATTTCCACTTGCTGGTGCTTTAGCTGCGTAAAGTGTTGAAGTTTGTCCAGGTTGTATTGCTTCGTTGCTACTTAGTTGTATAGTTTCTTGTGTGTCTTTTAGTTGTATATCTAATGTTAGTCTTGTTATTGTTTCTTTTGAATTGTTAGTGTAATTTACTTCTAATGTTTGTTCAGCGCCGTTGTTTACTATGTTAAATGTTAGAGGTATTTTATCTATTCTTAGTGGTAGTTCTTTTACTCTTGGTTCTATTTTATTTTCTTTTTTATTATTGTTTATTATAAAAAATGTGCATAATCCGGCTATTATAATTACTATAATTAACAGTATTATCCAATATTTTTTTAATATTTCTTTTAGTTTCAATTTATAATATCTCTCCTTAAATATTTTATATTACATATATTATTTACAAATTTTATTTAAAATATAAAAAATTACCTAGGGATTTAATCCTAGGCAATTATTTATATTCTTTATTTTAACGATTTATTGAAAATATAAAACTAGCTGTAAAATTAGACATTGCCTTATTTTTATTACATTCACGCTCTGGTAATTCCCATCGTTCTGAATGAAATTTTATACCTTTTGTTTCATTAGCACTTAGTGAATATAACTTTTTTTCTTCTTGTGTTAATTCTCCTAATCTCCATAAGTCAACTTTTTTATTTACTTGAGTAGTACTTAAATCTTCTACTCCACACAATTTTAATTCCATTTGTGTTTTATTATCATTTGCAGTTAATGATTCAATATAAAGAGGTACTGTATCACTATCTAGCGTTTCACCATCTCTTTCAAATGAATCTATACTTACAGATATGTTCTTACTACCATTATTTTTTATAGTATACATCGGAGAATAAAAACTACCTTCGAAAAATCTATTACTTGGTAATACATAAAATTCCATACTTACTGGTACTGTAACTGATATAGTATAATAATCTCCATTTTCAGGCTTATTACCTTCTATTTCAAAACCATCAAAATCAGGATTATCATCAAGTTCTGGATCCCATTCTCCAATTTCACCATCTAATATAGTAGAATCATTCTTAATAGTAGAAGTTTTAACCTTTGATGTATCTGCAAATATATTTAATGAATATTTATTTATACTCAGAGCAAATATTAGTAATATTAAAATTTTTAAAATTTTTTTCCTCATAAGCATCTTACCCTCAATATTTCTTTCCAAGTTATGTTAACTTTCAATTTTTATTATTAGTTTTGCAGCACTAGTTCCTTTGTATTCTCCACTTTCTATATCATATGCATTTATAGTTGCAGTTGCATTATATTCCCCTGCCTTTAATTTTTTAGTTAATTTTGCATATTCTATATAATGATTCGGTAATATTTCACCAGATTCAAATACCTTTTTATTATTATCATCTAGTTTTATTTCCACTTTGATTAAGTACTTATTATATGGCGGATTTGCAATTCTAAGATTTCCCTCAGATTTCCCATCTTTAAATATTGGTCTAGAGTTTATTTCAAAAGAAAATGTTGATTCATCAGCTTTTCTTTGTAAAATTTCTTTAATTTGTTCTTCAGTATACCCAGGTATTATACCTTCTTGTAAAATTCCACCAGAAATATTTACTTTATTATCATTGTTATTATTAATAATAACAATAATACCTAATAGCATTATTACTATAAATAATAAGGCTATTAATATTTTATATTTTTTATTCATTACATCACTTCCCATTTTAAATATATTCTATATTTAAACTAGATTTTATTTATTCTAAATATTAAAGTAAATTTTTCACTTGCTCCATCCTTATCAACACTTTCCCCATTACCTTTACCAACTTCTCCAGATAATTGAATTATACTTGAACTTGCTGGATCTAGTCTTAGAATTTCTTGTGGATTAATTATTTTTTCTCCTAAATCAATACTTCTACCTTCATTACCAACTAATTCTAAATGTAAATTTGATCTATCCAAAGTTGATATATCTTCAGTCTTAGGTTTAACTGTTATTCCTCCACCTTTATCACTATCCCTAAACTCTGATACAGATACACTTATACCAACAGAACTTCTATTATTTATAGTATAATTGGCAGAATCAAAGTTTCCATCTTGGTCTACTATAAATGACATAGCAGTTGGTACCTCTACTTGAATTTTACCACCAGGTAAACTTCCATCATATTTACTAACTGAACCTTTAATATCTACAATATGACTTAGCACTTGTGTGTCATTTCCTACTATAGACTCACTAGATAAAGATGATACAGCTATATCAGATTCATTAGATAAAGATACTAAAGATGTCTTTTTTGTTTTATTTTTACTAGAATTTTTAAATAACATTCTTGATAAATTATTTTCATCTTCATCTTTCAAATTAATAGTTACATAAAATTCCTTAGCATACTTTTCGCCTTTTTTATTTACTATTGATACTACTACTATTTGTCTTCCAACTATATTTGTATCAACATTATTACTTTCAATTTGTATTTTATCTGTTATATCTTCACCATCAAAGTCAATGGCTTTTAAATTTAAATCCTTTATTAAATCAAAGTTGTCACCTTGTGTAAGTTCTAAATTTTCACCTGTTATTGATGTTTGATTGATATTAGATATATTTATATTAGTACTATATATCTCTTTATTATATATAGTATTACCATCATTAGAATTTTGATTTAAACTTATATCACCTAATATTTTTAAGTGATATTCTCCATTCCTATCTATAGGTAAGTACATTGAGTAGTTATTTTTTTTATCTAATTTTATATCCTTTAGTTTCTCATTCTTATTATAAAATTCTAATCTTAAATTAGATGATGTATTTTCTAAATCATTCAATTCAAATTTAATATTTATTTTCTTTTCTAAAGATAATTCTTCATAACTAAAGTTATTAATAAATGCCTGATCTTTTAATACTTCTATTGTTTGTATATTTTCACCTAAACTTATCCATGATCCATTCGACAATTTTATATGTTCTAAATTATACTCATATACTCCAGAAATATCTTTTTCATCTATAAATACCTTATAGTTTTTATTATTAAATAATTTATCAATTATATTGTTATTTCCATTATATAAAGTATATTCTTGTCCATTTATCATTACTGCTATTGGAGTAATATGTTTTTTAGATATGTTCAGATTTAAATCAAATCCTATTTTTTCACCTTTTTTTACATTACTTTTAATCGGTTTAAAAGTTAATAAAGAAACATCTAAGCGAGTTTCCTTTACTGTAACAGTAAATTCTTTTTCCTTGTATTCTCCATTACTTAGTCTTACACTAGCTTTTACAGTATAAATTCCTGGAACAATTGTATTTACATTATTTCTTTCAAGTATTATACTATCACTTATATCGCTTCCATCTTTATCAGTAGCCTGCAACTTCAAATCTCTTTTTGCATTGAACTCATAACCTTCTAATATTTCTAAGTCTATACCTTTTATTGATGACTTATCTATACTAGCTGATGAACTAGATGATGTATTCTGTGATGTATCATTTTTATTGTTATTATTAGTAGTATTTGAGTTAGGGCTTTTATCATCATTTAATGTTGAAAATCCTCCTTTTAAGGTATGTTTTGAAATTTCCTTGTCAAGTACTGCATTAGTATTAATATTTCCATTTGCTAAGTCTTTATTTCCATTGCTTACATTTGATGACTGTTCTTCTATTTTTTCTTTGTTATAGTTTTTATTATTAAAATATTTATTAGTAGCTATGCCCCCAATAAGACTCAATATTATAATCACAATAATAGAATATCTTAATAATCTTCTAGCTGCTATATAAGATAAAGTATCTTTTAAAATACATTTTATTTTTTTCATATTATCTTAACAACTTTCTATATATTTTCTATACGAATTAATAAGGAGTAACCATTAAATAAATCCTATTGTACTATTTAGATGTTATTATCATATCTACGGCTACTTCCCCAACTAATTCATCAGTTTTTTGATCATATGCTTTTACTGAAGCAACACCATTATGCGTTCCCTTTTTAAGTGCTTTTCCCATAAGTTCTATATCTTCAATATATTGATCTGGTGATATTTTTTGTGTTCTTATAATCACTTTATTATCTACTCTAACTTCTAATTCTATATTATGAGCACTATATCTTGGATTTGCAAACATTATAGTTCCTCTTTTTCCTACAAATGTAGGCTCCGTATATATACTAAATGCTACTTTTGATTTATCAACTTCTTTTTGCATTAATGCTTTTATTTCTTCTGGTGTTAAGTCAGGAGCTACACCTGTTCCAAGCACATATCCTGATAAGTTGCTAACACTAGATTTATACTCTGATTTAGCTTTTAAGTATAAAAATCCACCTACAGATAATCCAAACAGTAATAGCACACTAATTATAATTATGATTTTATTTTTTTTCATAATTAACCCTCCTTATTAATTACACAACAATAATTCCTATATAATTATAAATCCATAATAATTAATTATTATGGATTTACGATTATATTATTATATTTATTACTTAGTCTCTTTTTTTATTTTGTATATTAAAGTAAAGTCTCCTGATGCTCCATTTTTATCTATACCTTGTGGATCGTCTTGAGTTGAACTAGCATCTAAACTTGTTCCTGCTCCACCTTTTAATTGTATAAGACCTGTGTTTGCACCTGATACATTAAGTATTTTTCTTCTATTTTCATTTTGTTGTAGTTCTGAAACTTCTGCTAAGTCAACAGTTTTTGTTTGTCCACCATCATTCCCACTTAGCTCTAAATAAACATTTGATCTATCAAAATTAGTTTCTTTTCCTACTAAATCAGTTTTCTTCTTTACTTTTATATTTCCACTATTTGTTCTGAATTCATCAACAAAAACATCGATTCCTACACTACTTCTATTTTGAACTTTGAAGTCGCTTCCTTCGAAAGTTCCATCTTGATCCACTCTAAATGTCATTGCTGTTGGTAATTCAACTTCTATTTTACCTTCTGGTGCTATACCTTGTTTATTTGATACAGTACCTGTAACTGTTACATTGTGAGTAAATGTATCATTTTGATTTCCACCTATAGTAGTATCAGCGTAAACACCTGTTGCAGGTAAAGCTACAGCAGCAGCTAAAGCTAAACCTAAAAATTTCTTCTTCATTGCCATAATTTTTTATCCTCCATGATTTTAAATATTTATTTTCATATGTGACCATAATTAATTGGTCCTTCAATTAACTTTGATTACATTTTACGACATTTTATGATATTTTTCAATGTTTTTTTCAATTTTCTTTTTTATCAGAATTAAATGTTAAATTCTGAAAATTTAATACAATTTAATCAATAAAATTACTATATTAATCTATCTATAATATTTACCAGTTCAACAATCTCTGGTTTAGTTATCTGCTCATCAGCACCAACTTCTTGTCCCTTTATCCTCAACTCATCACTAATTAAAGATGAGAATAAAATTACAGGTATATGCTTTAACTCATCATCAGTTTTTATAAGTTTTGTAAGTCTATGACCATCCATTAAAGGCATTTCAATGTCAGACACTATACATGATGCATAATTACTTATCGGTAAGCCACTATTTTTAGCTTCTGTTAAGTAATTCCAAGCTTCTTTACCATTGTTGAATTTAACTGTATTTTTATAACCTGACTTATGTAAAAATCCAATAATTAAATTTGAAAGCATCATTGAATCTTCTGCTACTAATATTTTCTTTTGACTTTCTACTCTATCACCAAGTTCATCTAATCTATCAAGTGTAATAGATGTTTCTGGGCTTATGTCAGCTATAATTTTTTCAAAGTCCAATATAGTTATAAGTCTGTCCTTATATTCAGCTATTGCAGTTGCTACACTGTCTTCTCCGCTGTATATAACCTTATCTGGTTTTTTTATATCTTCCCAAGAAACCCTGTCTATTCCAACTACACTTTCAACTCTAAACGCAAAGTTTAACTTGTTAAAATGTGTAAGTATGAATATATCATGACTTTTATTTTCTGATTTTTCTATATTTAAACATTTGGCTAAATCTATTACTGTTATTACCTCTCCTCTTTGTTTAAATATACCTTCTACAAAATTATGTGAGTTTGGCATTCTCTTAGTTTCTTGTGCTCTCATGATTTCACGTATTTTTGCTATATTTATTCCAAATAATTCTCCACCTACAGTGAATTCCATTATCTCAAGTTCATTTGTACCTGACTCTAAAAGTATTTTTGTTTGATTTGGAGTATCCATAGTTATTGTTCCCCCATCCTACATTAAGTTTAAATAATCACTCTATTATTTATATACGGTACTTATTTAAATTTATTTAGATTATTTTTTGAATTTTTTATAAAAATGCTGTGTTTTAACACGATGTTGAAATTAAGTAAGTTTTGAATAATAAAAAACCAATTAAATAATAATATTATCTAATTGGTTTAATTTGAGTATTTAATAAGGAATTTTTATAAAACAATTTAAATATTAAAAAAGTAATTTTTAATATACCTTAAAATATTTAATTAATAAAATGAATGAATAGTAATATCTATAATACATTATATAACATAATACATATAAAGTCGATGTATTTTCTTAATTTTCTGTAAATTATGTTATAACTATCGATATTAAAAAACCAACTAAATAATTAATATTATCTAATTGGTTTTTTATGTGGTTTTGATATCTTATTCTATGAGATTCTTAATGTCGTCTTATTTTATAGTAAACAATATACACTTTGAAAGTTTTTGGATATATATTAGATTAATAAATAATACTATTCATCGACACAATAAATTATAGCAAAATTCGACAATTTTTTCAATACTATTTTATAAATATTATGTATATTTATTTTGTGTTTTATATGAAACTATTCATCTTATCCAAATGCTTTAATATATATAGTTATAATGTATCAGCATATTTAATATAGATTATATATAATTTTTACTCAATATCAACATTTTGTTAAAACATAGCCTATAAAAAAAGAAGATAATGTTATATCTTCTTTTTTAGTTAAAGTATTTATCTTTATAATTTTGATAATGCTGATATAAGCATTTCTTCTTTAAATGGCTTTACTATAAACCCTTTTGCTCCGTATATTATAGCTTCTTTCATTCTAGCTTCTTGTCCTAATGCTGAAACCATTACAACTGATGCACCTGGATCAATTTTTTTAATTTCTCTTAATGCTTCTAATCCATCCATCTCTGGCATAGTTATATCCATTGTAACTATATCTGGTTGTAATTCTTTGTATTTTTCTATAGCCATAACTCCATTTTCAGCTTCACCAACTATTTCAAAATCATAGTTTGCAAGCATATTTTTTATAGACATACGCATAAATGATGCATCATCAACTATTAATACTCTTTTCATATTTATTCCTCCCTGAAGTTAATTATTTTTTTCTATAAACAGATGGCCTTACTCTTTCAAAGCCAATTTCTAGGTTTGATAAGTTTTCTGATAAACCTATTATTAAGTAGCCACCAGGTTTTAAAGAATCATGTAATCTTTTGCATAATTTTTGTTTTGTAGGATTATCAAAGTAAATCATAACATTTCTACAGAATATTACATCATATTTCCTAAACTCCCATCCTATACTTTGATTTAGGTTAAAGTATTTAAAATCAACTAAACTTTTTATATTATTATTTATTTCATAGCTTTTATCATCCACTTTTTTCATATAATTTTGAACCCAAGTTTTTGGCAATTTAGCTATTTTATCTTCTGTATAAACTCCATTTTTAGCCGTTCTTAAAACATTAGTCGATATATCTGATGCTGTTATAGATACTTTTGATTTTGCACCTATTCCGAATACAGATGTTGCTAACATTGATATACAATAAGGCTCTTCTCCTGTAGACGATGCTGCAGACCATATTTTTATTCCTCCAACTGGAGCTTTTTTAAAATAAGGCACAAATATTTCATTTCTTAAAAACTCAAAATGTGCTTCTTCTCTCATAAAATAAGTAAAGTTAGTTGTAAGTTTTCCTACTATTATAGATGCTTGTTCTCCTGTTTTATCTCTCATTAGATTATCTATATATGATTTAAAATCATTAAATCCTAATCTTTTAACAACTATTGCAAGTCTTGTTTCTATTAATGTTTTCTTATTTTCAAGATTTATACCATAGTTGTTATACATAAATGTCTTAAGACGTATAAAATCATTATTCGTTAATTTCATTACTCATATCTCCTACAATATTCACTAATGAATCACAATCTAATATTAGTTGTATATCATTATTTATCTGACTTATTCCATTTACAAAACTTTCTTTTAAATCATTTTTTTCTTTTGTAGATTCCATTATTTGTTTAGGTGGTATTGTTAATACTTCATTTACTGCATCAACAATTAATCCTATTTTATTTGCTTCATTTTCGATTATAATTATACAAGTTCTTTCACTATATTCAATAGGTTCCATGCCAAACCTCATTCTTGCGTCCATTACAGGTATAATTGTACTTCTTAAGTTGATTATACCCTTCATGTATTCTGGTAAGAATGGTACCTTAGTTATTGGTAAAATTTCAATTATTTCTGTAATATATTTAGATGATAATGCATATTTTTGGTTATTTATCACAAATACCATATATAAATCATCAATTTTGCTATCTAAAATTTCCTCATTATTATTCATAAACTGATACACCTCTTCTAAATAAATTTTTCATTCTTGCCCACACTCTTTATTTTTAGTTTATTAGTAGTTGTATCAAATATAATAGTTCTTCCGCAAGAACCTAGTACATCTGAGGATATAATAGGTATTCTTAACTTAAATAGAGTTTCTTTGCATACTTTTACATTCTTTTCACCAATTGTAAGAGTATTATTAGAATTATTAAAGTTAAACATGTGTGCTCCACCTGCCATTTTTGCCTTCATAAATCTTGGATTTGCACCTTTTTTTCTTAATTCTTCATATAAAAGTGTTATTCCTGTATCAGCAAATTTTGCTCTATTTGTTAAAGTCCTTTCTGATTTTGATTCAGATAATAAAATATGTACAAGTCCTGCTATTTTATTTATCTCATCATATATAACAACTCCACAACAAGAACCTAACCCAACTGTCATTATTTGATCTGGTGATTTTATAATTTTATAATCTGCTATTCCTACGTTTGCAACTGCCATTAAATCTACCTATACTTCAAATCCTAATTTAGATAATAATGTGTTACAAGATTCTACTTTAGGTATAAAGTAATACTTTCCTTCTATCTCTCTATCTAAAGTAAAGAATTCTGTTTCTATACATAGTATAGAATCTGATTCACCACCATATAATGAAGCTGGTAAGTTCATTATTGCCATAACCATATCTACACTAAAGTATGGTATTGATTGGTCTATTGTTAATCCAGTCATATCTGACATTGCAGTTAAATAAGTTCCACAAAGTATATTGCATATTTCTCCTACAGAGTTTAATTCTTTGTAAAGTTCTTCGTAATTTTCTTTATCACACTCTATTTTTCTACCTAATAATCTTGATAATAAAGTAAGTGTTGAATCAACGTCCATTATTACCATTATAAAACCTTCTAAATCTCCTGATATTTGTAATACAGTTCCAACAACAAGTTCTTCTGGTGAACTATAGCTGTTAGTTATATCTGAAAATTCTCTTAAATCACTGTTAGGTATTCCTATGTCTACTATTTCATTTAGCATTTGAGCTAATGATGTAGATGCATTGCCCGAACCTATATTACTAATTTCACGAAATACATTTAACTTTTCTTGTTCAAAATTCATAGGTATGTTCCTTCCCTTTCTAAGTTTTATTAAGTTTATATCGTTCTAAATTTATCTACTATCAAATTTGGAATAGCTTCTAAAGGAACTTCTTTAAGAACAGCACCGATATTTTTAGCTGCCATAGGCATACCATAAACAACGCATGTTTCTTTATTTTGACCGATTGTGTATCCCCCTGCATTTTTTATAGATAATAATCCTTTAGCGCCATCATTTCCCATACCTGTTAGTATTGTTGCAATAGAATTATTTTTTGCATGTATCGCTACTGATTCAAATAAATAATCTACTGATGGACAATGTCCACTTACTTTTTCAGCTTTTTTTATATCTAAGATATACTTGTTATTTTCTCTTACTATTCCCATTTGATATCCACCTGGTGCAATATATGCATGTCCAGTTAAAACTACATCTCCATGTTTACCTTCAACGACCTTTATGCTACATTCTTTATCAAGTCTTTGTGCATATTTTTTTGTAAATATTGGGGGCATATGTTGAGTTATAACTATGCCAGGTAATCCTAATGGCAACTCTCTTAAAACGTGTCTTATTGCATCTACTCCACCCATAGATGCACCTATTGCTATTATATTTTTACTATTATAACTAACATTATTTTTTATAATGTTAGTCTTTTTAAGTTCTGTATTAGAACAGCTATCATCATAAAATCCTGATGCATTTATTATTTTTTGAACCAAAGTTTCATTAAAATTACGCATAGTTTTTGCAGTTGGCTTTTCGATAAAATCAACTGCTCCCGCTGCAATTGCATTACTTTCATTAATACTACTACCACTAATTGCAATAGTTGGTATAAATCTTTTATTCTTTAATATATTTAAAAATTCAATTCCATCAAGTCCCGGCATCATTATATCTAGTATTAATACATCTGGATTAAACTCTACAATAACATCCCTAGCTTCATATGGATCTTTAGCCATACCAACAACTTCTATATGAGGGTGGTCTTTAAGTTGATTAAATAAAACTCTTCTAAATATTCCTGAGTCATCAACTATTACTACTTTTATTTTTCTATTAATTTTCATAGTATATCTCCTATAAAAGTATTATCTAGTTATTATTGAGTTAACATCAAATATTAAGCTTATAGATCCATCCTCTAATATAGAACATCCTGACATATATGATTGAACTTTTTCAAATTGAGTTAATAATTGAGGTATTGGTTTTATAACAACATTTTGTTGGCCTATTATTTTATCTACAATTATGCATATATTTCCTATTTCAGACTCAACTAATATCATTATTCCTTCGTTTTTATCTTTAGATTCAATTCCTAATATGTCTGCTAATCTATGAATTTTATAGCAATTGCCTCTAACAATACTATGTTCTTCACCATTAGGATTTTTTACAATTTCATAAGACCCGCTTCTAAATACTTCTTTTATATTAAGAGATGGTATTATATATATTTCATTTCCTATTTCAACTTTCATTCCATCTATTATAGCCAATGTTAATGGTATACGAATTATGAACATAGTGCCTTTTCCGCTCTCACTATCAATTGTTATAGAACCTCTTAATTTTTTTATGTTAGTATGAACTACATCCATCCCTACTCCACGACCAGAGTATTCTGTAACAGCTTCTTTAGTTGAAAATCCTGGAGCCATTATAAAGTTGTATGCTTCTTTATCTGATATCTCTTCTAATCTCTTAGTTGTAATTCCCTTTTCTATAGCTTTTTTTACAATAGCTTCTTTGTTTAAACCTCTACCGTCATCCTTTATAACTATTACAACATCTCCACCTGTATTTTTAGCTTCTAGTGTTACTGTTGCTTTTTCAGGCTTTCCAGCTGCCTTTCTTTCCTCTGGCATTTCAACACCATGGTCCATACTATTTCTAATCATGTGCATAAGTGGATCTGATATGTTTTCAAGTATAGTTTTATCTACTTCTGTTTGTTCTCCTATAAGTTCTAAGTCTACTATTTTGCCAGTTTTTTTACTCATATCCCTTACTACTCTTTGCATCTTAGTAAATGTAGATGATATAGGTACCATACGGATAGACATAACTACATCTTGTAACTCAGCAGTCAATTGATGTAATCTTCTAGCTTGTTTTTCAAAGTTATCTCTATCAAAGTTTTCAAGTTGAGATTGTTTTTCTACCATAGACTCTGTTGTTACAATCTCTCCTACTAAATTCATTAACATATCAATTTTATTTATGTTTACAGTAAGGAAATTATTTTTAGTTTCTTTATTAGATTTATTTTTATCTAAAGTTTTCTTTTCTTCTATTTTATTTTCCTTAACCTCTGTTTGACTTTCTTCCTTAACTACTTCTAAAACATGTGTTTCTTCTTTATTAGTAATAGCTTCTTCGATTACAGTTTCTTCTTTATTTAAATCTTCTTTTATCTCTATTTCTTCTATTTTTTCAGATACTTCTGCTTCTGCTACTTCTTCTTTATTATTTTCATTAGGTTCTTCTATTTCAAAACACTTAAGGAACATTGTTCCTTGTATAGCTTTTTCAATTGCTTCTTTGTCTATTGGATTTTCTAGAACTAGTAAAAGTCCATTTTGTGCTATTTCTCCATCACAGTCATCTTCTAAATTTTCTGGTACTGTTTTTATTGATGAATGCATTCCTTCAAGAGACATTAAAACTCCAAGTGCTCTTATAGATTCCATTCCACATCCATCTTCAAAAAATACTTTTATTTTCATTCCATTTGAATCTAAGTTAACAACTTCATCAACTGTTTCATCTACTTGTGTATTATATGATATATTTTCTTCTATATCTTCTTTTAATAAGTTGCTTGATCTTTGATAAAGTTCTTCTATGCTAGCTTGAGGAAACAACCCTTCTTGAACTTTTGATATTTCATCTTTTAAAAAGTCTATTATTGCAAGTACTACGTCAATAACTTCTTCCCACTTGCTTTGAGTAAGTTTTCTACCACTTCTTATTTCATCAAAAACATCTTCAATACTATGAGTAAGATTCATTAAACTATCATATCCCATCATAGCTGATGAGCCTTTTATAGTATGCATAGCTCTAAAGATTTCTTCTATTTCCTCTTGACTCAATTCTCCAGTATCAGATTGACCAGAAAGCAAAATTTCTTCTAATTGCTCTAGCAATTGCATATTTTCATATACATAAAACTCAGTCATAGAATCTATTCCACTCATTTTTTATCTCCTTTATTGTTAAACAAATATATTAGTTGTCTATTATATAAAAAGGAAGCATAAAAGCCTCCTTTTTACAAATAAACATTAATATGACTTTACTGTATTATATTATTCTTAATACATATCAAAATAACTTGCATCATTATTCATAAAATCCATGCTTCTTTGAGATTGGTTTCCACCTTTTACGTTAAATCCTTCAATAAGAGATTTTAACATTTGTGCTTGTCCACTTAACTCTTCACTAGCAGCTGCACTTTCTTCTGATGTTGCAGAGTTATTTTGAACTACAGCTGAAATCTGTTCTACTCCTAAAGTTACTTGAGCTATTGCTTCGGCTTGTTCATCAGATGCTTTTGCTATCATTTCAACTGAATTCATAGTTTGGTTTGTTATTTCAATTATATTTCCAAGAGATTCAGCCGTATTATTAACTATTTTAGTTCCATTTTCTACTGCTGCTATTGAATTTTCAATAAGTACTGCTGTATTTTTAGCAGCTTCAGCAGATTTAGCTGCAAGATTTCTAACTTCATCAGCAACAACAGCAAATCCTTTACCAGCACTTCCAGCTCTAGCAGCTTCAACTGCAGCATTAAGTGCTAATATATTAGTTTGGAATGCTATGTCATCTATTGTTTTTATTATTCTTCCTATTTCATTTGAAGTAAATGAAATTTCGTCCATTGCTTTAACCATTTCTTTCATTTGTTCATTACCATTTTGAACTTCATGTCCTGCGCTTATTGTTAAGCTGTTAGCATGTTGAGCATTTTCTGCTGTATTCTTTATTTTTTCTGATATCTCAGTTAAAGTTGCAGATAATTCTTGAACAGCACTTGCTTGTTCTGTTGCTCCTTGAGCTAACATTTGAGCTCCACTTGATACTTGATCTGATGCCGCTCCAACTTCTTCTGATGCTGAACTTATTTGTGACATTGTTTCACTTAAATCATTAGTTATTTTTTCTATAGAGTCTTCTATTTCTTTAAATACGCCTATAAACTCAACATTTGTAGATACATTAAAGTTTCCTGCTGCTACTTCACCTAATACATTTACTGTATCATTTATAACTTCATTTGTATTATTAGCCATTCTACGCATACTATCAGCTAAAGTTCCTAACTCATCTTTAGATTCATAAGATATAGAAACATCAAAGTCTCCTTCAGCCATTTTGTTAGCCGCATCTTCAATTTCAACTAATGGGTCTCTTAAAGTTTTTGTTATGTATATACTTATGTATGATACTCCTAATATAGCTACTATTAATAATGCTATACTTATTATTGTAGATTGCTTAGCTGTTTTATCTGCATCTGTTAAAAACTCTTCCATAATTTTATTGGCATTTTCATTTAATATTGATGCCTCTTCTATTACTTTGTTGTATGTATTTGAATATGTTGAAATAACTGATGCATCTATATCATTAACATTATTAGTAAATCCTTCTACTTGTGTTCTTGCATATAAATTTTCATATGCACTTTTATAGTTTTCTATTGCATTTTCAAGATTTTTTAAATGATCACCTATAGATGATGCTATTAATTCATTTGCACTTATTGATTTTATATTTTCTTCTATTTTATTAAATGACTCTGCTATAGTTTTATTTTCTCCAGTATGGTTGTTATCAACAAAACCACTATTTAAACATCTTGATATATTGATAATTTCCATACGAATCCCTAAAGACTCATTAACTAATTTATATGGTCCATCATACATATAATCTGTTAAATTAGCTGTATATGATAACTTTCCTAATATATATATACTTAAACTACTCGTTAAAATTAATATAGTTAAAAAAGATAATATAAGCTTTTTTCCTATTTTTAAATTTTTAAATGAATTCATTCTTTTTCCTCCCGACTCTAATGAATCTAATCTATCCTATAATTTACATTTTATTTATACGGATAAGTATTAATATAACTTTACATTTTTCGACAAATTTTTTATTTTTTTACCTTATTCATTTTATATAATAAAAAAATTACTCTGAACATATAAATTGTTCAGAGCAATTTTTTTATACATTAACTTTATTAAAATATTTTTTGATAAGACTTTCAGTTATTTCCTTTATTTCATTATCATTTGGAAGAAAAATATTTCGTCTAGATTCTAAAATAAATTCAGTTTCTTTTGATATCACTTTATTTATAGATATTTTTTTGTTAACACTACCCTTTATTTCAACAATTAACTTTGAAATTTCTCCCTTAGTTATATTTTCAACTATAATATTATTTTCATCTTCTGTAAGAAGATTATTATAACTATAATACTCAAGTTCATCATTAAACATATCAATTATAGAGCCATTGGTATTTTTTATGTAATTATAGCTTATCGCCTTTACAAGTTTTATTGAAAGAATATAAAATAAAATCATAATAAATATACTAATCCCTACATGAATAAATATATTATTTAATAACTTTCCAAAATTAGTAAATAATTGTACTAATATAAAACCTATTAAAGAACCAATACTTCCTATTGCAATATCAGAACCCCTTTTTAAGTTAATTCTCATATCTACAATATTACTATATATCTCATCTTGGATTTTACAATATTTTATAGTATATAATTGATTTTCTGCTATACTACCTAATTTAGCTACTTTGTCATATATAGATTCATATTTTTCATCAAGCTTTAATGACTTTACAAAATTTACACCATGTATTTTTATAGCTCTAATAATTGCTTTTTCTAATGCTACTTCTTTGCTATCACCATTCCATATAGCTAAAGCATACTCTATACTTCCTGATACACCTAAAGTATGTTCAAGTTCTATACTTCCGTCTATTTCAAAAACTCTTAACCCTTTTATCTTATTCAAATTTGCTATATTTTTTACTTGATTATATGTGAAGCTTCCTTTTTTTAATACCTTAATTGGATCTATACTGCTACTTACCAATCCTTCTTTTTTTCTTTCAGTAAAATCTATTATTGCTTCTTCATATTTATCTTCAGGAACCTCAATATTAATGGGCTGCCCCTCATGGTCTAAGTACCTTAATTCTCCATAGCTTAAGCAAGCATCTACACATCTATCCCCACTATTATTGTACTTGCTTTTTAATAATTTACTCATTTACCAGTCCTTCCTATGATAGATACCCTTAACTTAATGTTTTGACTAATTCATCTTCACCAAGTATATTAGTTATTCTAACTCCGAAGTTTTGGTCTATTACAACTATTTGACCATATCCGATTTTTCTTCCATTTACATATATTTCAACCTCTTGATTTTCAAAGGTATCCAATTCTATTAATGAACCTTTACCTAGCTCAAATATGTCTTTTAGTGCCATCTTAGTTCTACCAAGAATAACACTTACATTAAGTTCTATATCTAATACTCTAGCAAGATTTTTATTCATTGTCTATACTCCTTTCTTAACACTATCAGTTATTACTACACCATTTTTATTTTTTATTAATCCTGGTCTACATTTAAACGATCTAGCTTCAGAAACATCTAGCTCTATATCTCCATCTACTTTTGTATCTAAAGTTATTATATCTCCTACTTTTAAATCAAGGAGTTCATTTACTTTTATAGTTGATTTTCCTAATCTTGCAATTAAATCAACCTTCGCTCCGCACACATTGTTATAAATTGCATTTGTAAATTCAAAATCATATTCTTGATTCTTATTTCTAAATAATTTTTTAGTTTCTAATAAATCAAGTATTGGTTCCATACAGCTATATGGTTCACAAAATCTCATTTTACCTATTTCCTTGTCTTCATACATAACCTTCATATGTGCAATTAAGACAGATTCACTTATAGGATATTTTTTACTTGCTCCCGCATTTATATGAACTCTTAATACTTCTCTGTGTGTACAACTTTCAACTACATACATTCTCTTTAAGAAGTCATTAACACTTTGAAATAATAATTGCTTATCTATTTCAGTAAGGTTTCTATCATAATTTTCTAAAAGTCCATCTCCACCTAAAACTACATCAATTAAAGTAAGGGCTATAGTTTTATCAATTTGGTAAATTAAATCTTGTACTAATGGTTGTATAGCATGTTCTGCAATTACTGAATCTTTATCAATTAAATTTATAAATTCATCATAGTTTGTTTGCTCAACTTTTTCAATTTTACAGTGTATTTTTTGCTTTTTTAGTTCATAAGCTAAGAATAAGTTTACATTTTTACAGAATTCTTCTGAAACTACAGATAAGAATCTCATATTATCACTTGAGTATCTTTGTGGCTTTTTAAAGTCATATACTCTTACATTTTCATCCATAATTAAAACCTACCTCCTCTCAAGATATTATCTACTTCTAAGGTTATTTATCATTTCCCACATCTCATTTGTAGACTGCATTGCCCTACTATTAAATTGAAATGCTCTTTGTGCCATAATTAAATCAGTCATTTCTGCTTGCATACTTACATTAGACATTTCAACATATCCTTGATGAAGTTTTGGATTTTCTACCGTTGTAAGTGTAGCTCCATCATTAAGAGCAAATAAATTATCTCCAACTGATGTAAAATCATTATTACCTTGTGGCATATATAGAGTTATACTACCCACATTTTGTTTATTTAGAAATACTTGTCCATTATTGCTTATTGTAAGATCTCCATTTGATAAATTTAAACCTTGACCATTAATACCTTGATTATAAGTTATGTCTAAGATATTTCCAGAATCGTCAACTAACTTTCCATTTGAGTCAAAACTAAATTCTCCATTTCTAGTGTACTTGTATGTTCCATCATTTGATATTACTCTAAAATATCCATCTCCATCTATTGCTATTTCTGTATTTATACCAGTTTCCTTTAATGCACCTTGAGTTAAGTTTCTAGTCGCACTTGATAATTTTACTCCAGTTCCAGTTATTAAATTATCTCCATTATGCGGGTATGATTGTCTAGATAAAGTATCTGTATATAAATCTAGAAAACCTGAATCTAGTTTTTTATAACCTACAGTTTGTGAGTTTGCTATATTATTAGAAATAATATCAATTTTTCCTTGATTAGCAGACATTCCAGTTATACTGTTGTTCATTATGTTATACATTGATATTTCCTCCTATTAATATTATTTTACTCTACCTATATCACTTGCTATTTGCCCAAGTATTGAGTCTATAGTTTGGATAACCTTTTGATTTGCTTCAAATTCATTGACAGTTTCCATCATCATAGCTATCTCATTTATAGAATCTACATTTGAACCTTCTAAATATTTTTGCTTTATACTGTAATTGTTAGAGTTAAATCCTCCCTCTCCTTTATACAGATTATTTCCATATTTAGTTAGGTTATCATAATTTTCAAAATCAACTATATTGAATTTATACTTATTTTCTCCATTTATCATTACGCTATTATCAGGTGATATGCTAATAAGGTCTGTACCTACATATATTCTTTCAGAATTTCCTGTTTGGGTATTTGTACCCATAACATATTCTCCAGAATTAGTTACTAAGTAACCTTGAGGGTTTACTTTAAATGAACCATCTCTTGTATAGTAAGTATTATTTGCATCATCAGAGACTTGGAAAAATCCACTCCCAACTATTGCAAAATCTGTATTGTTATCAGTTGAAACTAAGCTTCCTTGATTATAGCTAGTAAAAGTATCATCTATTCTAACTCCAAAACTTAAAGAACCTAAGTCTTTTACATTAGAAACTCCATTTTCATAACTATCTTTATTATGTAGTAACATCTCATCAAAGCTTTTTGCTACTACAGTTTGACCTTTATATCCTGTTGTGTTTATATTTGCTAAATTATTAGTTATAACACCTTGCCTTGCTTGTAAAGTTAACATTGAAGACACAGATGCATACATACTTCTAAGCATGTTAATTCCTCCTTAATCAATATACTTTAACTTTTTCATAGCAGCTCTTAAATTAGAAATAGCTCTATTATTTAATTGGGAAACTCTTGATTCTGATACTCCAAGTATTTCCCCAATTTCTTTTAAAGTTAACTCTTCATAATAATAAAGAGATAATACTAATCGATCTTTTTCTTTTAACATGTCTATAGCTTTAGCTAATATATCTTGAAGCTCTTTTTTCTCAAGTACTTCTTCTGGACAAGGTATATATTTATCTTCAATAGTATCTATAATACTAAATTCTTTTTCACCTTCTGAAACTGTATGGTCTATGGATATATTACTTGAAGTTTTCATTTTATTTCTAATACTAATTACTTCTTTTTTAGTTATATCCATATATTGTGCAATTTCATCTTCACTTGGCTTTCTAAAAAGCTTTTGTTGCAATTGATCTACACATTTATTGTATTCCTTTATTTTGCTCATATAAGTTCTTGATACCGGTGAGTATTTTCTTATTTCGTCTATTATAAATGAAGATACTCTTATTGATGCATAAGTAGAAAATTTTACACCTCTTTTATCATCAAACTTTTTTCTTGCATCTATAAGCCCCATAACGCCATAACTAACTAAATCTTCAAATTCTAGTCCAATTTTATCTGTATAGTACTTAGATGCTATATTCCTAACAATATTCATATTATTCACTATGAATTCTTCTTGACTTTGAGTAGTCACAATACACACCTCCTACTATATATTGACTATACCTTGAGCCTTTATCTGAACATCACTTGGTATTTCATTTAGTGATAAAACTGTTATATTTGGGAATACCATATCAACTAACTTTCTAAAAGGCGCTCTTATTTTTGGAGAAACTAATAGTATAGTTCTATTATTATTAAAATGAATACTCTCTACTGTATTTTGTATACTAGAGAATATTTTGTTTGTTGTATCTGGATCTATTGCTGGATACGTTCCGTTTATAGATCTTTGTAAGCTGTTTCCTATAATATTTTCAACTTCTAAAGATAAAGTAGCTACTGTTATAGAATTAGTTTCATCTACTAATCCAGCACAAATACTTCTACTCATAGCCATCCTTACATACTCAGTTAAAAGTTCTATATCCTTTGTATTTCTTGCATTATCAGCTAAAGTTTCTAGAATTGTAACTCTATCTTTTATAGATATTTTTTCTCTTAATAAGTTTTGTAATACTTTTTGAACCTCTCCTAAAGTCATTAAATCTGGGATTAATTCATCAACAACAGCACTATATCTTTCTTTAGCTGAATCTATAATTAACTTAACTTCTTGTCTTCCAATAAGTTCATGTGCTTTTGATTTTATTATTTCTAACAAGTGAGTAACTAATATTGTTATTGGATCTACAACAGTTAAACCATATAACTCAGCTTCTTCTGCTTTATCAGAATTTATCCATAATGCATCAAGACCAAATGTAGGTTCTTTAACTCTTATTCCATCAATATCAATTTCACCACCCATAGGATTCATACATAATAACATTGTTGGCATAAGATCGTATGTAGCCACCACATTTCCTTTTATTTTTATACTATATTGATTTGGATTTAGTTGAAGATTATCTCTGATTCTTATTGGCTGTACCAATATCCCCATATCAATTGCACATTGTCTTCTTATAGAAACTATTCTTTGTAATAAATCGCCACCATTTGCTTCATCAGCAAGTGGTATAAGACCATATCCAATTTCAACTTCTATTGGTTCAACATTTATAAGGCTTGATACATCTTCTGCCATTTCTAAACTAGGTTTGGCTTCTTCAACATCATTTTGTACAGCTTCTAATTCTTCATTTTTTTCTTTTTCTTCTTTATTTAATAAAAATGAAGTAGCTAATGCACCAGCACCTAATGTGAAAAACGATAATTTAGGAAGTCCTGGAAGAAATCCTAAAACTAATAAAACTGCTCCTGTCATCCCAATAGTTACAGGTGCAGATGTTAACTGCTTACCTAAAAGATTACCAAAATTCTTTTCACTACTAGACTTTGTAACTAGTATACCTGCAGATACAGATATTAATAATGCTGATATCTGACTTACAAGACCATCTCCTATAGTAAGTCTTATAAAGTTTTGTACTGCTTCACCAAAACTCATATTCATCATAACAACACCAATAATAATTCCACCTATTACATTTATTATTGTTACAATTATACCTGCTATTGCATCTCCTTTTACGAATTTAGATGCACCATCCATAGCCCCATAAAAGTCAACTTCTTGTTGTAATTCTGATCTCTTTTTTCTGGCAGTTTTTTCATCTATTATTCCTGCACCTAAATCTGCATCTATACTCATTTGTTTACCAGGCATTGCATCAAGAGTAAATCTTGCAGATACCTCTGATACCCTACCTGAACCATTTGTTATTACCACAAATTGTACTATCATTATAATTAAGAATATAATTACGCCAACTACATAATTTCCACCAACAACGAAGCTACCAAATGATTCTATAACACTTCCTGCGTAACCTTGTCCTAATATAAGTCTTGTTGATGATATATTTAAACCTAATCTAAATAATGTTGTAACAAGCAATATTGTAGGGAACATAGATAGCTGTAATATATTAGTTGAAAAAAGAGTTAGTAATAATATAAGAACTGATAAAGCTATATTTACTGATAATAATATATCCAATGCAAAAGGCGGAAGTGGTATTATTATCATTAATACTATTCCTAGTATTGCAAATCCAGCAAATATATCAAATTTACTTTTTAAATTTAATTTATCCATACTAAACCTCGTCTTTATTTCTACTTGTATTTATTTTTTATCTTATAAACAGCTACTAATACTTCCGCAACTGCTTTATACATTTCTTCTGGTATTTCTTGATCTATATCAACCTCTTTATAAATAAGTCTTGCTAGAGGTACATTTTCGATAATCGGTATATCATGACTTTTGGCTATTTCTCTTATTCTAAATGCAACTTCATCTGCACCTTTTGCAACTACAATCGGAGTTGTATCTTTTCCTTGTTCATATCTTATCGCTATAGATATATGAGTAGGATTTGTTAAAATCACAGTGGATGATGGAACAGCTTGCATCATTCTTTGATTTGCCATTTGTCTTTGTTTTTGTTTTATCTTTCCTTTTATATGAGGGTCTCCTTCCATCTGTTTATATTCTTCTTTGACTTCTTGCTTTGTCATCTTTAAGCCTTTTTTGTGACTAAACTTTTCATATCCATAGTCAAGTGCTGCTACAACAGCTACTGCTAATGTTATACTAGTTAAAATACTTTTTATAAGGTCAAGTACTATATTAAACATATATGGTAAATAGATATCCCCACTTTTTATTATTCCTTCAAAGTTCTTACTCATAAATGAATATCCAAGATATATCATTATACATATAACAACCATACTTTTTATAAGATTTACTATTGCTTTCATTGAAAACATATTTTTTAATCCTGTTAATGGATTTAATTTAGAAAACTTCGGTTTCAAACTTTCCATTGAAAAGAACAAACCTGTTTGAATTAAACTACCTAAAATTCCAAATACCATAATAATTAAGCTTATTGGCAAAACAATCTTCATAAAAGACATCATTACCTTAAACATTAATATTTTTATAGTATTATCATTCATAGTCATACTAAAATCACCACTTAGTATATTAACTATAAATCCTTGAAGTTCAGAAATTATACTTCCTGACATCATGTATATTACAACTAATATAGCTATAAAAGTCATAGCTTTATTTACTTCCGCACTTTTTGCTATATTACCTTGTTTCCTTGCATCTTTTTTCTTCTTAGGTGTTGGCTCTTCTGTTTTATCACTCATAGATAACATAAATCCAACTGTGCCTATATTTGAAATTGCATCACTATTCATGCTAAGAGTTCCATCTAAAATAGATGGTATTTGATTAAATAAATGGTGCATTTTATTAATTAAAAATGGTAATGCTATCATTATAAATATAATTCCCATTAATAATTTTAACGGCATACTTACTACCATAACATTTAATTGAGGAACACTCTTTGATATAAAACCAATTAGTAACTCTGCAATAAGTAATGATAAAATCATAGGAACTGCTATTTTTATTCCAATTATAAAACATTGAACAAATACATTTATTACATAGTCAAAGTTTCCGCTAAGTATTAGTTGACCTACTTTAACTAAGTTAAAGCTATTTTGTATCCCCGCTATTAACTGGTGATGTCCATTCATGCTAAAAAAAATCATTACTCCTAACCAATATAAAATAGTTTCAATTAATGTATTTTGAGTATTAGTATTTGGATCATATATATTTGCCATAGATAAACCTAATTGCTGGTCAATTAAACTCCCTGCTATTTTTAAACTATTGAAACACATATTAGTTATAAAGCCAAATACTAATCCTGTTAATGTTTCCATTAATGCATATATAATAAGTTGACTAAGTGAATGAACAGCTATATCTGCTTGTATAAAAGGAGATATTATAAATGAGATAAATATAGAAAACATCACTTTAAATACCTTAGGAGTTCCATTTGGAAATATTACATTTATACAACTAAAGAACGTTAATATCCTTATAAATACAAATATCATTTATCTCATCCCTTTACATTTGCTATTATATTCATAATCTCATTTGTAAAAACTACTAACTTATTAAGCATCCAACTCCCTCCAACAAGAAGTATTGTTGCTATAGCTATTAATTTAGGTACAAATGTTAATGTTTGTTCTTGTATTTGAGTTGCTGCTTGGAATACACTAACTAGCAAACCAATTACCAATGCTATTATTAATATTGGACCTGCTACCATTAATGCAGTAGATAAAGCTTTCGTTATTATTCCCATTATCATCTGTTCACTCATAATGTCATCTCCTTGCTAATTAAAACTTAAAATTAAAGATTTAATTAATAAATTCCATCCGTCTACCATTATAAATAATAAAAGTTTAAAAGGCAGAGAAATCATAGCTGGTGGTAGCATAAACATCCCCATCGACATCAATGCACTTGATACTACCAAATCTATTAATAAGAATGGTAAATATATTAAAAATCCAATTTGAAACGCAGTTTTTAATTCACTTATTGCAAACGCTGGTACTAGTACTTGTAATGGTAAATTTTCTCTTGTTGCATCATTTTTATCAATACGAGCACTATCTAAAAATAATTTTATGTCTTCATCTCTAGTTTGTTTTAATAAAAATTCTTTCATAGGAATTTGAGCTTTTTCTATTCCCTCTTGAAAAGTTATTTTTTCTTCTCTATATGGCTGTATAGCCTCTTTATTAATCTTATCTACTACTGGTGACATAATAAATATTGTCAATACTAATGCTATACCTACTAGTATTTGATTAGGTATAGATTGTTGAGCTCCTAAAGCTGATTTTAAAAATGAGAATGTAATGATTATTCTTACAAAACTTGTCATCATAAAGATGATAGTCGGTAAAAACATCATAAATGTCATTACTATAAATAACTTTATTAAAGGAGTAAATTCTTGCTGATGATTTGATACTAATCCAACTAAATCATTCATACATACGTCCCCCTTTTTCTAGTAATTTCTATTTTTTATTAAATAAAAGTCTATCCGAATTATTAAAGTTTGAAAATTTTGACTTATTCTTTTTTGAAAACATATTCTTTTTATTTTTTTTGTTCTTTAATCCAAAGTTAGATATATTAAATTTATCAACATCTATTTGTGATAAATCTATCCCATAGCTTTCTTTCATATCATATATTTGAGCTATTTCTTCTTTACTTAATACTTTTATTTTTTCAGTTTTAGAAGGTGATGAAGCTAGTACACATCCTTCATCACCCATTTCTAAAACAAATATACTTGTATCTTTATTTAAGTTAGTTCTTTCTAGGACTTTAACATACTTATGCTTATTAATATTATCTGAGTTAAATTTAGTTAACTTTATTGAAGCTATTATTAAAATAATAGTAATAGGTATAAATATTATTAAGTTTATTATATAATGCAACATAATTTATTTTCCCTTCCTATTTCTTAACTTTCTCCTCAAATTTTATTACTTATTTTCTACATTATTGTTTTTATTTTCAGTTTTTGATTCTCTTTCTTCAACTACTAAAATATCAACCCTTCTGTTTTTAGCTTTATTTTCAGGTGTATCATTAGGAACAATAGGATTAAATTCTCCATACCCTTTAAGCGAAATTCTATTGGGATTTATATTCTTATTTTCAATTAAATACCTTACTATACTTAATGCTCTTTCTGTAGAAAGCTCCCAGTTAGACCTATATGCTGCACTATTTATAGGAACATTATCTGTATTTCCTTCTGCAACAATTTCATTATCTGTTTCTTGTATTATTTTAGCTATTGTATCAAGAACATTTATGCTCTCACTTTTTATTTCTGCTTTACCTGAATCAAATAATATTGACTCATCAACTTGAAGTACTATTCCTCTTTCTTCTTCTCTTATTTTAATTTCGTCTGTAAGAGAATTTTTTTCTATTATTTCATTTAACTTTGCAGCTAAATCTTCATATTTAGTACCCTTTTCGATTTCAACCTTTAAATCATCTATACTTTGAACTTCTTCAATAGATGAATCACCTGTTAAAGAATATTGTAATGCCTCTGATAATTTTTTTAGTTTTTCACTGTCTACTGCTGATATCGAATATAGTAGTATAAAAAATGTTAGTAGCAATGTCATGGTGTCTGCAAAGGTATCCATCCATCCATCGGTTCTTATTTCATCATCCTTTTTTTTCTTACGAGCCATGATTAAGCAACCTCACTTGATGAATTTTCATAATATGCTTTTCTATCTTTTTCATTTAAGTGTGTTATTAATTTTTCTTCCATTGCTCTTACACTGTCACCATTTTGTATACTTTGTAATCCACAAACTACCATTTCTAAATACTCTATTTCTTTTTCACCTTTAGATTCAATGTTAAATCCAATTGGGTTAAATATCATATTAGTAAATAATGCTCCATAAAGTGTAGTTATAAGTGCAGTACTCATACCCGAAGCTATATCATCTGGTGACCCCATATCAGATAGCATTTGTATAAGACCTATAAGTGTACCAACCATACCAAAGGCAGGTGCATAAGATCCCCAAAGTTTGAATATCTTAGAACTACTGCCGTATACTTTTTCTTTTTCATTTAACTCTATTTCTAATATTTCTTTTACCGATTCTGCATCTACACCATCAACAATTAATTCAAGACCTTTTTTTAAGAATGGGTCTTCCATTTCAGCTACTTGTTGTTCTATTGCAAGTATTCCATCTTTTCTAATTATTTTTGAAAGTTCTTTGAATTGATCAACTAAATCAACTTTATTAACGCTTGGTGAAACTATACTCATTTTTAATGCACTAGGAATTCTCTTTACAGTATCTAAATCAAAAGTTATTAATACTGCTGCAAATGAACCTCCTACAGTTATAAGGAATGATGGTATATCGATAAACATACCAACTCCACCTTTACCCTGTGCTATAGCAAAGAATATAAATCCTATTGCTAATACTAATCCTATTGGTGTTAGAATATCATTCTTCTTCATTCTCTACCACCTCTTATTATCTCTTAAGATTTACAATTTCTTGAAGTAGTTCATCACTAGTAGTTATTACTTTACTTGCTGCTTGGAATGCTCTAGTTGTAACTATCATTTCTGTAAATTCTTCTGATAAGTCAACGTTAGACATTTCTATAGCACCTTGAGTTATCTTTCCAAATACAGGGTTCTTTATTGGTTCGCCTGAGTTTGCAGTTTCTCCATATATATTTCCTCCAAGTTGCTCTAAACCTTCATCATTTTGGAATACTGATATTTGTAAAACTTGTTTATCTCCCTTTATTACAGCTCCATCAACATCTAATTGTGGCATTTTTGTACCATCAGCTAACAAATATGAAATAGAACCATCACTAGCAATGTTAAATGATACTACTTTTTGATTAACACCATTAGCATTTTCAACTTCTTCTGGTATTAATATAGGATTATCACCTTCACCTAAAACCTTATAACCTTGTGATGTTACAAGGTTTCCATTCATATCTAAACTAAAAGATCCATCTCTTGTATATCCCTTTTGATTTGGACCTATTTCAACAGTGAAGAATCCATCTCCATCAATAGCTAAGTCTGTATCTCTTCCTGTTGTTTGTAATGAACCTTGTACCATGTTCTTTAATATACCACTTACTTTAACACCTATACCAACTTGCCCTGGGTTAACCCCTCCACTTGTAGCTGTTGGTGCACTTGGGTATATTGAACTTTGATATAGTGCATCTGCAAATCTTGTGCTTGTCTTTTTATATGCTGTTGTTCCTACGTTTGCTACATTGTTACCTACAACGTCCATTTTCGTCTGATTTGATTTCATAGCACTTATTCCTGAATACATCGATCTTAACATACTACTTCTCCTCCGTTTATATATTTAAAATTATATTTATTAACCATTTACCTTTATAAGAGCTCCATACTCAACTTCGATTATATTTTCACTTTGAGAATCTTTAACGTTCATATATACAACTCCATCTTTAATGTGTATACTTTCTACCTTTCCAGATATTGTTTTTACGTCTTCATCTACCCTTTGTCCACTCTCAATTGGTGCATATACTTCAACTTCTTTTCCAATAAGATTAGTTGCACTTCCTACTGCCGAGTTTGCTAAAATCCCATTAGTCATTCCTATTAAATACTCTATATTTTCATTTAAAGCCATTGATTGCTCAAGCATATTAAACTGTGCTAACTGAGTAATATATTGCGTAGGATCTTGTGAGTTAAATGGATCTTGATTTTTCATTTGAGCTACAAGAAGTTTAAGAAATAAATCTTTATCTGAATTGTCATTACCTGAAACTATAGTCGTTCCATTTTCAGTTTTATTAACAGCTCTTGACCTTAAACTACTAGTATCATTCATTGAGGTACCTGTGTTTATGCTTGTCATTTTTATTAGTCCTCACTTTCATTAAATTAATATGTTTAAATTATCGTCATCTTTGTTATGTTCACTATTGTGTAATTCTTCTATTATTTGATTATTATTTTTTTTATTCTTGTTACTATTGTTTTGATTAAACCTTCTGTCTTGATTAAACTCTTTATTTAAGTTATCAGAAAATAAATTTTCATTTTCTGACTTTACATTTATAACAATGTCTTTTATATTGATATCTGTATCATTAAGATGCTTTTTTATATCTTCTATATTTTTATTTACAAGGTCTAATATGTTATTATCATCAACTGTTATTAATAAATTTGAATGTTCTTTATTCTTAGATAACTTTATGCTTATTTCTCCCAAATTTCTTGGATTAAGTTTTACATTTAGCTCTTCTAAATCACTATTTTTCATATACTTTACAGATTTAATAATATCTTCTGTTATAAACTCTTGCCTAATTTCTGTAACTGGTTGGGGTATATCGTTACTTGTGCTATTTCTATATACAGTATTAAATTCATTAATTCCTACAAAGGAATTTATATATGAATTATCATCAGCTGATACAATATTTTCTAAATATTCAATATCATTACTTGTACCTTTAGAACTTTTATATTCATCTATTTTAGATTGATTTAAAATTCCTACTGTATCTAAGTTTTCATACATACTGTCTTCTTGGCTTGATTTGTCTAAATCCTTTATCTGATTTTTTATTTTATCTATTAGTGAATTTAAGCTTTCATTGATTTTATTTGAATTATTTCTGCCTTCATTGATAAGATAGTTAATATTGTTTATAATTTCTTTCATATCATTATTATTTAACTCTAATGAATAATTGCTTTCTGAACTTGTATGTAAGTTTTCAATAGCATCTAAAATATTTTTTGTATTTTCAACTTCGTTTAAGTTTAGTTTAGAGTTTAATGATGATTTTATATTTTCTAAATCTGTTAAACTATCTATTTTTTCTGCTATATTAAACTTTTCATATAAGGTATAAATTAAATTATACAATATTAAGCTTTCATCAACATCCTCTTTATTGTTGGTATTTGTTCCACTATTTTCATCTTCTAACTTAAATTCACTAATAAAATCCTTGAATGTAGATAAACTGTCAGAACTTACCGATTTACTTTGTGATAAACTACTATCCCCCACCATATTACTTAAGTTTATATTAATCATACATTCACCTTTCTATTATAAGTTTGAAGTTTTTCTTATATATCCATATAAAGCAAATTCATCATTAGAAATCTGCTCTAATCGTTCTTCTTCTTTTTTTATTTCTAAAATTTTATTTTCTTTAAGCACTTCTAAAGATCGTCTTTTTATTCTTTTATCTATGAAATCTTTTTTTGCTTTTTCAAGTTCAATTTCTTTAGCTTCAAGTTCTTTTTCTGTGTCTTTTATAGTAGTGTTAAGATAAGATAAATAGTTCATAGTAATCTTTTGACTTATAGTGTCTTTTGCCCTACTTATATCAGAATACTTTTTATAATTGTTTTCTAATTCATGCAGCTTATTTTCTACTATATTTTTTTGATTTTGAGCCTTAGAATAAAATAACTTACTCTCTTCTTCTTCATTAACTCTTATATCTAATAGCTTCTGTAATTTAAACTTAAAATTGCTCATCTATAATCTCCTCTTTAGTCAAGCATATTAATTAATTTACTTTTACTTACTTCGAATTGAGATACTTCATTAACACCTTGTTTTAAGTATGAATTAACATTACCTATATATTTAATAGCTAAGTCTATTTCTTTATTTGATCCTTCTTCATAAGCACCAATATTTATTAAATCCTCAGCTTCTTTATAAGTTGCTAATATGTCTCTTGCCTTTGAAGCTGCCTTATTTTGTTCTTCTGTTGCAATTTCTTTCATAAGCCTACTTACACTATTAAGAATATCTATAGCCGGATAGTGATTTTTATGTGCTAATTGTCTAGATAAAACTATATGCCCATCAAGTATCCCCCTTACTGTGTCTGCAATAGGTTCATTAAAATCATCACCATCAACAAGTACTGTATAAAATGCCGTTATAGACCCCTTATCTGACATACCCGTTCTTTCCATTAATTTTGGCAACATCGCAAACACCGATGGAGTATAACCTTTTTGTGCTGGAGGCTCTCCTATTGCTAAACCAACTTCCCTTTGAGCCATAGCAAAACGAGTTACTGAGTCCATCATAAGAAGTACTTTTTTACCTTTATCTCTAAAATATTCTGCTATAGATGTTGCAGTAAGTGCTCCTTTTAGTCTTACTAAAGGTGATTTATCAGATGTAGCGCATACTACAACTGACTTTTTCATACCTTCTTCACCTAAATCTCGTTCTATAAAGTCTAAAACTTCTCTACCACGTTCACCTATTAAAGCTATTACGTTAACATCTGCTTCTGCTGTTCTAGCCATCATACCAAGAGTTGTACTTTTTCCAACTCCACTTCCTGCAAATATCCCAATACGTTGACCTTCTCCACAAGTTAAAAATCCATCTATTGCTCGTACTCCAGTCGGCATTATATTAGTTATTCTTGGTCTTTTCATAGGGTCTGGTGGCTCATTAGATAAACTGTAATTTTCTCCATCTAATATTGCTTCTCCATCAATTGGATGTCCAAGACCATCTAATATCTTTCCTAAAAGTTCATCACTACATCTAACATTTAGCGGAACTCCTTTACCAATAACCTTACATCCAGGACTAACTCCTACAAGTTCTCCTAGCGGCATAAGTATTACACAGTCTTCCTTAAATCCAACTACCTCACATTGGATTTCAGCTCCCATATTGTTATGGATTATACAAAGCTCTCCCACAAATGCCTTTATACCTTCAACCTCTACTGTAAGACCTATAACCTTTGATACCTTTCCTTCAAATGTTATTTTAGGTATAGAATTAATTTTATTTATTACATTTTCGAAATCTATATCAATCATAGCAACTCCTCTTTTATTTTTCCAATAACATCATCAATGCCAATGACTAATTTTCCATTCAAGCTTTCTATTAGTGCATTGCCTTTATCAACTGATTCATCAGATAAAATAAAAACGTCTTTATTAATAAGATTATTTTCTTTTAATTCTAAAATTTGTTTATCTAAACTTTCTTTATAAATAGGATTAACTCGTATTACAAAGTTTTCTTTTAACTCATATTCCTTTATTACATCTAAAATTAATAAATCCATAGATTCTTCATCTTCAAAATTTCTTCTTAGCACCTTTTCCGCAATAGATATTCCCATAGCTAAAATATTTTTTTTATTATTTTTTATATAAGATGCAACTTGATTATTAGCTTCAAGCATTATTTTATTTGCCTTATCAATTATTTCAGATGATTCATTTTTAGCTTTTTCTATGTTGTCTTCATAAGCTTCTTTGTAGCCATCTTCATATCCATTTTGTGTACCTTGTTCGTAACCTTCATGATATGCTCTTTTCTCTATTTCCACAGCTTTCTGATTCGTTTCAGCTAATATTTTTTCACTTTCAGTATTAGCTTGATTTAAAATTTCATCATATTTAATTTGAGCATCTATAAGCTTTTGATTTATTTTCTCTTCTAATCTTAATAGCTCTAATCTCTTTTCATTATGATCCTCAACTTCTTCATTAACAGGTAACTCTTCTTTTTCCTTGAAGTTAAAATAGTTTAAAGAAACTGTACCCTTAACCTTTACATAATCAGACTTAATTATATTATTACTATAAGACGAATTCTTCATCTGAACCTCTAGTTAATGTAATTTCTCCTATTTCTTCAAGCTTTCTGATTATGTTTACTATGTTTTGTTGAGATTCTTCAACTTGAGAAACCTTAGTTTTTCCAAGTAATTCTATCTCTTCTTTTAATGCAGCAGCAGCCCTTTGTGATTGGTTTCTATATATAGCATTTGAAACATCATTTGATGCTCCTTTAAGTGCGTATGCAATATCTTTAACATTAACTTCTTTAAGAATTCTTTGTATAGCTGTGTCTTCAAGTCTTACGATATCATCAAATACGAACATGCTAGCTTTAATTTCTTCTGCTAATTCTATGTTATTTTCTTCAATATATTTAATAATGCTCTTTTCAGTTTTTCTATCAACATTACTTAATATATCTATTAAGCTGTCAACTCCACCTGATTTTTCAAGGTCTCTTTGACCTAATTTAGATAGCTTATTTGTTACAGCTTCATCTATAGCCTTTATAATATTAGGAGATATAGATGAAGTTCCCCCTATTTTCAGAGAAACTTCATGTTTTATATCATCTGGTATTTCACTTAAAACCACTGCTGCTTTATCTGGTTGAAGATGCGAAAGTATAATTGCTATCGTTTGCGTACTTTCACCTTGTATGCAAGATAAAATTTGCTCTGGTTCTGCCTTTCTAGCAGCCATAAATAATTTTGTACACGTATCATACTTTATACCTTCTAATATTTTATTAGCCCTTTGATTGCCAAGAGCTCCATTAAGAAGAGATTTTGCAAAGTCCATACCACCTTGAAGAACAATATCTTGTCCCTTATTAACTTCTATAAATTCTTGTAGAATCTCTCTTCTCTCTCTTGTTCCTACTTTATGAATATTTGATATCTCTACACCTATCTTTTGTATATATTGATCAGGCAAGTTTTTTACTATATCAGCTGCTACATCTGCACCTAGTGTAATTAATAAAATAGCTGCCTTTCTAGCACCTGTAACTTTTCTAACCTTTGGTATATCCCCCAAGTCAAATGCATTTCCTAAATTAACACTTTCTTTTTCCAATTATAAGCACCTCCCTTTGTATTACTCACTTAACCAATTTCTAATTAAGTCTGTAACTTGCTCTTTATTTTCTGATGCGTATTGTCTTACTTCTTCTTCTAAAGATATACTTTCTTCTTCTTCATCCTCAGTAGATCTAGTTTTTTCCATTTCTTGTATTTTTTGATTTATAATATCAAGATGTTCACTGTCGTCGAAATCTTCTTCAACAATATCTGAATTTTTCTTCTTCATGTACATATAAACCACTATTCCTACTATTAATAACAATAATATTCCTACTACAACTGCCACTATTTTCATCACCTTATTTATATCATCCTTAACTGCTAAATTGTCATCTTCATTAGCTAATGTATCAAATGGCATTCCAACAACAGATATACTATCTCCTCTATTTTCATCAACACCAATAATATTAGATACTATATCCTCTACTTGTTGCAGAGTCTTATTATTTAAATTTCCATTAATAGCAACTGATGCTGTAATCTTGTTAATTTCGCCCTGTGCCTTTATAGTTTTAGACTCTGTTCTTCCTGTTTCATATTCAATACTTTCTTCTCTACTTGTATTTAAGTTTGTATCATTGCCACCCACAGTGTTCATATTGTTATCAATATTACCACCAGCAGCATCATCTTGTGATGTTGTATTTTCTTTCTTATTCTCTTTTATTGCTACTTTATTTGGATCAATTTTTATTTCAGTAATTTCATTAGTATCAAAGTTTAAATCTGAATTTACTTTTACTACAACTTTACCTGACCCAAACATAGACTCAAGTACTGAAGATATAGCTCTTTCTAAATCTGAATTTAATTCTTTTTCTGCTTTTCTAGCTATGTATAGTCCACTTGAGTTGGTAGCTTGCTCTTTTCCATTTTCATCATATAAACCTTCAGATAAAAGATTCATATTTTGATCAACTACTTCTACATTTTGTTTGGGTATATTTTCACAACTTGCAGAAACTAAAGACATAATAGACCTTACTTGACTTATATCTAAACTTTCTCCTGGGTTTAGAGTTATAGTTACTGCAGCAGACCCTGGTTGAGTTTCCTTAGCAAATACAGATTCTTCACCATTTATAATCTGAACTCTTGCATCTGCCACTTGAGAAAATGTCTTTATAGTCTTTTCAATCTCGCCTTGTAGCATTCTTTGTTTCTTTATCTTAAACTCTTCATCTGTCATACCAAATGATGAACCTTCGTCCATAAGCTCATAACCTTTAGAACCATTAGATATATTTTCTGATAGTTTTAATCTTAATTCATCGACCTTATCCTTTGGAACAAGTATACTATCACCTTGTATTTTCATATCTATATTTTCACTTTCAAGTTCTTTAGTTATGCTTGCTGCATCAGTAGAATTCAAACCTGAAAAAAGAACTTTGTACTTGTTGTTATTCATGTACTTTACACCAAATACAATAGATAAGATTACTGCTACAGAAGCTATTACTAAAGCTAGCTTTTTAGTTTTACTTAAGGCTTTAAAGTCCAATATTTTTTTACTTATAAACTCTTTAATCTTATTTATAATATCCTTTACATTCATTTGCTCACTCCTTTATAAAATAAAACTATAGTTGAACTGAGCTTAACTCTTTGTATGCATCATATAATTTATTTCTCATTTCTAACATGAGCTGCATAGAAATTTGAGCTTCTTGAGTAGATAACATAACCTCATGCATTGTTATATCATCACCCTTTATAAGAGCTTCAATGTCATTATTAGCTTTAACTTGACTATCATTAACTTTATTTACTGCATTGTTTAATACATCTGTAAAATTAACCTTATCACTTTCATTTAAATTCTTATTTGTATTATCTATAGTGTTATTTTGAATCTGATTTAAAAACATCTTTGAATCAAAATTAACACTTGACATATTTATCAAACTCATTATTTGCACCTCCATATATTACTTTCCTATTTCAAGAGCTTTTGAAATCATATCTTTTTGAGCATTCAAAGTATCAATATTTGATTCATATGCTCTAGATGCAGATATTAAATCTGACATTTCTACTAGCAAATCAACATTTGGATATTCTACATATCCCTCTTCATCTGCATCAGGATTATTTGGTTCATATACCTTTCTAAGAGGAGATTTATCTTCTTCTATAGAAACAGCTTTAACTCCTAACATACCTAATTTTTCATCATAGTTTTCTTGAAAACTTGCTATCTTACGAACGTAGGCCCCTCCATTTTCAGTTCTAGTAGTTTTTACATTAGCAACATTCGAAGATATAACATCTATTCTTAATCTTTCGGCAGATAAACCACTAGCGCTTATTCTCATTCCATTAAAAACACTCATTTAATTACCTCCCTGATATTACACTTTTTGTCATAGATAATTTAGTATTTGTCAAACTTACAATTGCATTATATTGAAGGCTTGCAGCAGCTTGATTTACCTTTTCACTTTCTAAGTCAACATTATTTCCGTCTTCCCTTACTACGGAATCTTTATCAACTTTTACCTCAATTTTCGCATTATCCATTTCATTTTTTAAACTGTCCTCAAAAGTAACATACTTTCTTTTATAATTCGGGGTATTTATATTTACAATGTTGTTTGCTATAGTTCTATTTCTTAGTTCTGTAGCATCTAACCCCATTTTCATTAATCCATATATATCCATAGTCCATCTCCTACAAAAACTTTTTATAATATTTTATTTAAATTTTAAATTTCCTATCGACCTATTATACTACTTTTCTCGACATTTTTCTACGTTTTTCGTTTTTTTCATATATTTCCATATATTTTTCGACATTCTTTTGCATAACTTTTATATGTATTCATTTTTATAAGTTGTATAATTTTGTATTTTAAATAAAAAAGAAAATAGCCATTTTAAATTTACATAAAATGACTATTTCCTTTAATATATAAAATTTATATTTATTTTTACATTAATAGTAATTAATTTAAATTAAAATAAATTATAAATCTCAAGCCTTTTATAATTTATTTTAATTTTATGCTTCTAAATTTAGAATTTATATTGCAATATTAATTAGAATTCCAGTTTCAATATTATTTTCTATAGATATAAATCCTAATTCTTCATTTATAAAATCTTTATGTATAGAATCTTTATTAGAATATAGTTTTGATACAGCCTTATCAACACTATCTTCTAAAATCATAAGTTTTGTTTTATATATAGATATCTTATTTTTTACTTGTTCTATTTTCTTAAGTGTTTCTTCTATTATTGATATTGTTCTTTCATCTTCTAGTTTATTATCAGTATTTTTGCTATTAATTTCTTCGTATGATTTAAAATTTAATTCATCTTCTTTTTTAGCTAGTTGTTTTATTTTTACTTTTATATTTAATGATTCTTTTTTTTCATTTTTTATATTTTCTGAGTATATATTTTTTGCATCTTGTAAAGTTTTTTCCATTTCTTCAATTTTAGCTTCTTGAATTTGTATATCTGATATACGACTTTGTAGTTCTCTTTGATTATAATTCATTATATTAACTTTTCTTTTTATTTTATTTATATTGTTTAATGAATTATTATCTTTATTGTATGTTTTTGCATTTTGTTGTTTTTGTATATTCATATTATTTAAGTTTATATTAACATATAAACTTAATTCCTGTAATTTATTTTCATTATTTACATTCATTCTTCTCTCCCATATATTACAAGCTTCATTTGATTTGATTTTTTTAAATACAATTGAACTAAAAACCTATAGTTGATAGTTTGTATTATTATTTAATCATCACAAAAATATAACACCAAATTTTACTACTATATATAATAAATATAATAAGTTTCACTATGGTTTTTATATCTAAGATCCTTGAAATTTATATTCTTTATTATATTTACTATAGTATAAAGCTTATATTTTTAATTTCAAATACAAAAATCATATTTTTACGATAAATTTTCTTAATAATCCATTGATATTTTAATTAGTTCCTCTTTACCAAAGCCAATAAAATTGGCTTATTAATTAACATATCTAAAAAAATGCCATTTACTTTTTTATTTTTTTTTATACTTATTTTTATATTTTTTATACAATCATATTCATTTAAAATATAACTATCTTCTGTAGCTTTCATATAAAATTCCTCTATACATTTTATAAAGTTTAACTTGGACCTATTATCAAGATCTTTTTCTTTAGCTATATATAAATCATATAATTCATTGGCGCACATATAATGTGCAACTATATTATTTTTAGTCTTACAACTTGTCATTATAGAATCATTTCTTACTCTTCTATTAAATAATTTTTTATCTACATATTTTACCCTATTCGCACATATATAGCTATTTACAGTTTTTATTACATCTTCATATATTAAATTATCTCTATATTTTATTTTAAATTTATTTAAAAAATCTTTATAAAAAAAATTTAAGCATGATTCATAATACATACCATGAGTTTCCATCATTTTATTAAATAAAATTTTACCACTACATATTTTCGAATCTAAAATATCACTTCTATCAATTTCACGTAAGTCATAACTACTATATCCATCCTCATAAAGTACATTACTATCAAATGTTATAAAATCCAATTTGTTAATTTCACACTCTTTAAAGCATATCTCCATTGCATTAAGTTCTATATAGTCATCGCTATCTAAAAAATAAATATATTTTCCTGATACCCTTTTCATACCTATATTTCTTGCAAACCCTGGACCTTTGTTCTCTTGATCGATTATTATTATATTATTATACTTTTTTTCATATTCTTTTAAAATATTTAAACTATTATCTGTTGAACCATCATTTATACATATAACTTCTATTTTATCTAGAGTTTGATTTACTACACTTTCTAAACATTGCTTTAAATATTTTTCTACATTGTATACGGGTATAACTATACTTACGTTTATCAAAAAAAACACCTCTCTTTATTACTTATAAATCTCCATTAATTCTTTATAAAAATTATAAAATTTTTCATAATTTTCATTTCTATTTGCATATAACAAGTATGCTATATTTCTATTTACTAGAGGTGAGTTTATAAATTTTGATTCACTATTTTGTATATCATTATATTTATTTAAGGAAAGATCAAATTCATTAAGTTCAAAATAATAAAGTGCCCTTTTATAATTAATCTCATCATGTAACTGTAATTCTGCCATTTTATAATTATTTGTAGCTATATTAACTATAAAACTTATTAAGTCAGTATTTTTTATAGAATTTAGATATAAAATTTCAGCTTTATATATATCCTCTATATATTCACTATTTATAACATGTATTATTAAATTATTATAATCTTTTGTTTGATTAAGTAAAGTTATATATAATAAATATGACTCTTCTGTTTTATATTCATCATTTATCGTTTTAGCTATTTTTATACTATTATTTAAATTATTACTTTCTGCTGCTATTAAATACAATGATTTTATATATATATCATCTAAATTCTTTGAATATTCTCTTAATTTATCTTCAAATCCTCTTTCGTAGTCTTTTCCTATATTTTGAAGTATATAATCTATGGTAAATTCATTTCCTATATTTTCATCTATAAGATATACATTATTTCTTCTTTCAATAATCTTTTTTGCATTATATACACTTATATCACTTGTAAATATAAATTCGCAAGTATTACAAACTTCCTTTTCAAGATACATGTCTATATTGTGATTTAAATAATTACTTTTATCGGTATAATAATTTTTATTTTGATAATATGCTATTTGGGCACTATTTTTAAAATTATTTATATAATCTATTTTATCTATATCTTTAAATATTATTATACAATTTTTATTTCTTCTAACTAAATAGCCTAAAATATCTTTTGATTTTTTTGAATTAACTTCATAATTTATTATTCCATTTTCTTCATAATTATTTTCATGTTCTAAATTATCATTTTCTATTAAAGCTATTACTCTATTTTCACCTTTAAAATTCATACTTTCTTCTTTCGTTAATCCAAAAGTTATTAAAGTATGTGATATTTTATCTTGTAATTTATCTATTATATCGGTTACTTCTATTATTAAATCTTTATCATCAGTATTATTAATACATCTTTTATAATATTCTAAGGCTTCATCAGTATTTCCCACTACCAAATTTAAATATGCTATATTATAAAGTAAATCTGAATTTGTATTATCTATATTAAGCCCTTTAGTAAATTTTTCAAATGCATCTTCTATGTTATTTTCATTTAATGAAATTATTCCTGCAATTGAATAATAACTAGCATCTTTACCAGATATCTCTTTATATTTATAAAGTAATTCCTTAGCTTTTTCTAAATTTCCTTGTGAAATCATGTCTTCTATACTTAATTTTATTTCATTCTTTTTATCATTTTTATTAAAGCTGCTATTATGATAATTAGTTATATCCTTCTGTAAGAAATATTCAAATATTAATTTTTCCAATTCTTGTTCTTGACTTAATACTAATTCTCTTATTTTATTTAATGTAATCATATATGCTCTCCTTACAATACTCATCTATTACTTTAAAACTAATTTTATA
>UQQU01000029.1 GCA_900543325.1 uncultured Clostridium sp.
ACTCTCAAAAGAATTGCTGGTTTACTTTAACTATATTCTGTTCAATTTTCAAAGATCATTTGCTTGTCGCACCCAAGCGACTTCCTTATCTTATCACTTTGTTGCTTTCGTGTCAACAGTTTTTTCAACTTATTTTTTTAAGTTTTTTTAACTTGTTTCAGTTAGTAACTGTTTCCCTCAAGAACAATTACTATTTTATCATAGCATTTTCATCTTAAATATATTATAAGTATTATAAAATGAAATTATTCATTATTTTCTTTGTTTTTTCGATATATTTCTCTTTTTTTCTATTATTGATACGCTTGGTAAAGAGTACGGTTATTTTTATATAATTTTATACTTTTTGTAACTTTATGCAATTATCAATTACATATTTTTCATATATAATTTATATATATATATACCAATTTCATATTTAAAGATATTATTATAAGTGCCTAATTTAATAATCTATAATAATTAACCTATATATATTTTGTGCACTTAATATGTAAATATACTTCACTAATGATGCTATACTATGTATAACTATTTAAATTATGAATCAATAAAAATTCTTAAAGATGAAATTTAAAATAGAAAAGTTATAATTGGAAATATACTATGATTTCATAGAAAAATTTTTAATCCTAACTACAATAAGAACTGATCAATTAAACAATAAATTGAATATAGAATTCTCCTTAAAAAATTTTTTAAAGATAAAATAGTTAATAAAATTATTATAAATACTCCTGATGAATTCTATACTGTTGAAATATCAGCTATAGAAAAGTAATTTAACAACATCTAGTAATTTGCTTTTTTTAATATTATAATAATTTATGTGTCTTTTGCACTCATAGCTCAGTTGGATAGAGTGCTGGACTTCGAATCCAGGCGTCGGGGGTTCGAATCCCTCTGGGTGCACCAAGCAAAGTCGTTGGAATAGCTATTGTCCAACGATTTTTTTATTTTTATTATCAGCTTCAAAACTGACAAAATGTCAGTAAATTGTCAGTAAAAATAATAGTATTATTTAATACTTGTCTACTTTTTCCTTGAAAATACTAAACAGAAAGATACTAAAATACTGAGTACTAAAGCAACTATTCCTGTATTCCCATAAACTAAAAAACTTTCTAACATTAATATTCCTCCTTTACAAGTTCCTTTATTGATTTTCTTAAAAATTGATTTCTGTTAAGACTATTTAAATTTGCTAGATCCTCTAACATTTCAAACTCATTTTCTTTTAAACTAAAAGTAAAATTCTCTAATTTTAAATTTTCTAATTTCTTAGCTTTTCTTTCAGCTGCTAATATTTTAGATTCATTTAATTCTTTTCTATACTTTCTATCTTCAATAGCACTTATTACATCTTGTATTATTAAACCCAGTATAGGCGGAATACATAGTGAAATTAAAACAATAGCTTTTATAGTTTCAGCTTTTTCATAACTCATGCTATTTCCCTCCGAAGAAATTATTATATGGTTCATGTATACAATAAACTCTGATGTAATCACTCACACTCATTCCTTTTTCTTCTGCAAGCATGAACAATTTTTCTTTCTCTTTCTTAGATACCTGTACAGTAACTCTATAAGTTTTTAAATCTTCTTCTCTTTTTCTCAACTTTAATCCCTCCTAAATAATCCCTAACTTTTTCCTAGCACTCCCCTACTCTTCTCGGCACTCTTCCGAGTAAAAATCCCATTTTACCGAACCTATTTTGACTATTACCACACTATTACCCAACTACTGCTATTTCTCGATAGTGTGGTAATACCACCATGATTAAAAATCAAGAATATTTATATTTTTATCATTATCAACTTCTTTTGGATTCTCTTCTTCTCTTTTTTGTACAGGCTCCTTACCTACTTCAAATTTTAAACCTAAAACAAAATACTTATATAAAACACGTTTAACCTCTAAACCTCTATCCTCCATGTCCTCTAATACTTCCCACAAAGCTAAATCTTTAGTTGTATTCTTAAAAGTAGTAGTCATGCTCCTATATTTTCTTATCCCCATAATTGTTCACCTACCTTTTTAAATCCCTTTACATTATCAAATAGATTATCTGAACTAACTATTAAATTCTTCAATCTATTACTGAAAGCTTTTTTAAAAACTGTTGCTCCTCCACCAGTAAGTAAAACATACCCTTTATTAACATCAAAATTTAATTGAAGTTCCTTAAATATTCCATCAAAGTGAAGTTTAAGTATAGGTTTTATAAAATCTACATTTTTATATTCACCATCTAAAAATAAACCATCTGTTAAAATCTCTTCCCCATCTTCTAAATTAAAATTTTGAGTATATAATTCATTTACAGTAGTTACTATATCGTTATACACATTTAACATACCTATACCAATAGTCTTATATGATTTTATTTGCTTATCTTTAAACAAACATACATCTGTTGTTCTTCCTCCTATATCCACTATAACTAATTGTTTTTTACCTATCTTTTCTTTTGTAGCTTTAGTAAGGTTGTAATAAGCTGATGCTCCTTCTGGAGCAACTTGAATATCTGTAATGAAAATATCTCTTTTAGTCCCATTAACAATAACTTCCTTGCATCTATTTTGCTCTATAAACTCTATTACTTCTTTTTTATTTGATTTATATTGCTGTATAGGTAAGCCTAATACAACTTGAAAATACTGTTCTGTCTTGCTACTAAGTGCTAAAGCACTATAAAGTAAAGGTAATGTATTTTCCTTTCTACTTTTATTGTAATCCGTTTGAAATTCTCCCTCTCCTACTACAAGCCTTTTCCCATCAAATATCACTTCGTTTTCTTCATAAAATCCATTACTTTCAATTACTTTGCTAAGAAAATGAATGTTTTCACTTGTTTTTACCCCGTAATTACCTAAATCTACACCTATTATCATTGTTTTACCTCCGAAATTCATTTATTTACTATATACTATTATTGAAATTCAATTAATATTCCAATTTGGAAATATTTTTTCTAAATTTCCTATTCGGAAATATATAAGTAATAAAAAAAGAGAAGCTTAAAGCTCCTCTACAATTTACTACCACATAATTCACATTTAGGTCTTTTTACAAAATAATATAATAAGTATAACGCCCAACCTACACCTGTAAAAACTAACAGTAAGAATATTAACCAATTGAATTTTTTCTTTCCATTAACTTGTTTATCACATCTATGACATATCATAACTGTTCATCCCCTTTATAAAGTAATCCTTTAATATAATTCTACACAAGTATAAAAATTCCTCTAAAAACAAAAACTAGATACTAATTTAATAGCATCTAGTCTAATATTATTTTTTAAAAGCTTCTAAGAATACACCAGTAAAACCTTTAGCTTCTAATTCAGATTTTCTCTTTTCTGCATTTGTCTTATCTTTAAAACTTCCAGCAATACATCTATAATAAGTTTCTCCTGTAGATGTTGAAGAAGTATTCACAGTAACTTTTTTATTTGCAATTGATTCAGCTATAGTCTTTCCAATAGTATCATGCCCTAACCTTTTATAAAGTGATACATCTTCAGTAGCTTCAACAAAACAAACCTCTATGATCATAGATTTCATTTTAGTATTTTTTAATTCATATAATCCTGTTCTTGCCTTTTGTCCTCTATTCTTAAAACCTAATGAACCTAATCCATCAACAACTCTTTGAGCGATATCAAAATTGGAATATACACAAACTTCACTTCCTAATGCTCCATTATAAGAACTATAAGCATTATTAAAATGAATTGATACAAATAAATCTGCTCCCCACTCATTAGCTTTATTTACACCATGAGCTAAATCTGCTGATGATGTATTCGTTGTATCTGGTGGAGTAACATCTAAGATTGAATGTCCTAATTCTTTTAAATATTTGATTACTGCATCTTTTACTTTTCTATCTTCTGTTAATTCATTGATTAAAGCACTTGCTCCTGTTACCTTTGGACAATGTCCACCTCTTACTGCTATTTTCATACTTATTCTCCTTTCAATTCTTTCTTTTCTCCATCTTTAAGCTGAACTAAAGCATTTTGAATACTTTCCGGTACAGGTAAACCTAGTCCGGCGCAATTTTCTAATAAACTTATTCCTTCGTTTGCTATGTAAAAATAACATACAATAGTTCTAAATACCCAAGTGCCTGTGTTTAATAGTCTGTCCAACAATACTGCCACTATAAGAACTATCAATATAACTGCCTTTCTTGCTATTCCCTTAAGTCCTATATCTGATGATACTTCCTTATTTATAAATGCTCTTATTACTCCTGTACAATAATCTAATACCATGAAGCAAACCAATACCATTAATGCCGTATCCCAAGCACCGAATAACCAAGTTAATGCAGTTCCCACAATTGCCACAACTCCTTTTAAATAATTTAATAAATTATCCATATTTTACAACTCCTTTCTTTATTTATATCGACTTATACAGGTTAAACAATTCCAATAAAAAAAGCCTACATATATATGTAGACTTAATTCTTTTAGCGAACAATATTAATCAATTGTTCGTTAACCTAACCGAATATCCTTCTTAATTCACCACTTATTAATTTTGCTTCTTTTTCATATCCTAAATCAGTAGAATGTATTTTATCTTCATACATGTATATAGAATAGGTATATTCATTAAATCCACCATCGTTGTGTATGTCTATAAATGGTAAAGAATAATATTTAGCTATTTGCTTTACCAATTCCGCCCTTGAATCAGTATTATTTGGTGGGGCTGGTTTATGAGCTGACATGATTATTATATCTACACTAGGTTTTAAAGTTTTTAATTTATTTATTATATATTTATAATTTGACCAAATACTATCAGTATCCCCATTACTAGCTAAATCCTCACTACTACCGGCAGGACAGTCATATGAATTGAAATACCCCATAACAGTTACAAAGTCTACATCTTTTAGATTCTCTGATGTAACATTTTCTGCAAATTTTGAAACTCTTTGTCCACCAACCGCAAGATTAACCCAAGATTTTATCCCTAAATCCTCCGAAACTAATTCTTGCCAAACTCCTAACGCAGATAAACTATCTCCTAAACTCATTCCTATTTTCCCATGAAGATTGGACTTTTTTATACCGTTTTGACTTGCTTTTACTTCTAAACCATCACTTGAATATATATATCCATTTTCTTTCACTAAGATAGGTTCAGCCTCAACTGTTTTAAAATTATCAATTAGTTTAACTTTTATTTTTATATTATTATCTCCAAGATATTGTTTTAGTCCTGCTACATCTTCTGTGGCTAAGTTTGATTTTAAAACTGATACATAAAGCGGTTGTCCTAACCCATCTGTATAATTACCGTAAGCCATAGTATTGTTATTAGATTTTACATTACCATAGGTTTTTTCAAAAGTATCAGTATTTATTTTAAAAGTAGCATTTTCACCTTGTCCAACATTACCCTTTTCTATATTCGGTATGTTCATCCATACTCCAAAGTTTATAGCCTCAGTACCGTCATTTATTTCATTTCTCCAAAAATCCAAATTTGCTAATTCTACCTCTTTAGTGCAATTATTATATTTCCCAAATGAATCAATTGTATCCCAAGCGTCTAATCCTGTTATTTTTATCTCTTCTGCAATTTCTTCCTCTGCTGACATAGAGTAAATACTCCCCTGTGGTATATTATATCCTTTATTAGTCACTTCCCAATTGCAATATCCATTTGAAAATTGTGTTATAGGTTCAATATATAATTTATTACTAGATAAATTTGCAATTTGAACTTTTGAATTGTTTGAATCAATTTTTTCTTTTATATAGTCAACCTCTCTATCCAAATATGGGATTTGTATTTCTCTCATGCTATAACCTTGAATTTCTTCATTTGTTTCGCTTTCTTGAATTATAAAGTCTTTCAAAAAATCATCTATAGTTTCATAATTACCACCATTAGAAGCTAATATATTTTTTTCAATACTAATCCCTAAATATAGTGTTTTTTCATTTGTAGTTATAGAACTAACTTCTGTGTGATAAGCAGTTAATCTGAAATCATCTAAATATTTATGCTCTTTTTCAACTAAATACTTTATAGAAAAAGCAGTTTTCCCGTTATCTACAGAAAAAGAATACGTTGTATTGGGTTTTACTTCAAACAGTTCTAACGTAAAACAATAATTCCAATCTACTAATTGTCCAATATCATTCACTCTTTTGTTATCTATATAACCTATGTTTTTATATAAGTTTTTCGCACCTATATTTTCGATAAATGTTGTCATCTCGGGTGTTACAGTATTGAAGGTAATACTGCCATTTTGAGCCATTTCAGAAACCTTGTTTTGAACAATCTCTATAGTTGTTCCAGTTTGTGCAACTTCATCTATTTTTTTATCTAATTGTTTCGCCTTAGTATCCAATTGTTCGTCAAAATTATCTAATCTAGCATTAAGATTAACTTCTTTTCCTCTAGCCTGTACAATTTCAGAATTAGTAGCACTTTCATTTCCATTTGTAACATTTGCTATTACTTTATCAAATTCAGTTGCGATATCTTCGTATTGTTCATTAATTCCTTTTTTGAAATTATCATTTTCTAATTTCATAGAATTAAAATTATCTTGTCTTTGTTGTTCAGCTGCAACTCTTCCTACTTCATTTTCTTTTCTAACTTCTTCATTTGAATTAGCTGTATTATTAATAGTTGTAAGCGCTTCTTTAAGAGAAGTAAGTTCGGATTTAATATCATTAAATACAGTTACTCTCTCTGCTTCTGCTGTAGCAACTGAATTATTAGTAGATTCTAATTTTTCTATTATCTCTAATGCTTTATTAACTCTATTAATTTCAGCTTGTACTCTTTTCTCTTCCTCTGATTCAACACTTGCATTAAGATTAATTAAATCCTGTTTAATACTCTCTAAATTAGATTTAAGAGAATTAAAAACCTCACTTCTTTCCTTTTCATTCATATTAGATAAATTAATTGAACTTTCTAGGTTTGTTATAGCTTCATTCATATTTTCTTTTAGAGACTTAAAGGTTTCCTGTCTTTGCAGTTCTGCTGTATCTCTAATTTTTTCAGATTCATTCATATCGTAATTTAGTTTTCTTATAGTTTCATCACTAGACAATACTTTTTCTTCAAAATCTTTAAGATTAGCAAATGCAGTAACAATATATTCTTCTAATTGCTCTAAAACTTCAACCTTAGATATAGATTTTAATATCTCTCCATCTAAAGAAGTAGCAACCATAAAATAAAATAAACAAGTGCTAATTCTTCCACCATCATTAATAGTCAACTGATTAACTACTATACCAGTACAAGTCACTCCTTGCTCATCTACTTTTATTTTAAATTTTCCATCTTCATATATAATATCTTTAGTTTGCCTAATTCTATTATTATCAGCTTTTTTCATTAATAATTCTGCTTGCGGATTAATGAACTCTATAGGTTGGCCATTCATTTTAACTTCTAATTCTAGTTCTAAATCATCAGCAGCATTTACTTGCCCTATGCTTCTATAACTGTTTTTCTGTGTATCTATTACAGCTTTTATTAACTGTGCCATTATATCACCTACCATTCTCATTTTTTCTTAAATCACTTGAAATTTCAAATATAATAAAAGAGCCTAGCCTCCTAAGCTATTTAAGTTTTAATTAATATCTAATTTAATTATCTTTGTATTCATACTCTTCTTCCTAACTCTATTAATTTTTCTCCTTTAATTTAATTTCTTTTAAAAGATTGTTGTAAGAATTTGTTAATTCTATTTTTTCTTGTCTTTTAACTTCTAATAGTACATCAGCTAAAATCCCACTTACAATAAATGCAGGCAATCCATACTCCATTATACTCTCACTAATAGCAGTATTAATCTTACCTCTTACATTTTCAATCTTAATATTTAACGGCATATCTTCCATTTATTTCACCTCATCATACAAATATATTCTTTCTGTTCTTTCTTCTGCAGTTTCATTTAAATCGTAATAATCTTGTATATTAGGAGTTTTAGGGATTTTATATTCCCTAGTTCCTTCTTTGATAACATATTCTTCGTTCATTTATACATTCCCCCATGTAGCATCTATTAAAATCCCATTCTGGAAAACTAATTTACTATTGTTATACCATCTATTTGCAGTACCATCGCCATTCATTCCAACAATTTGAGTAAACATTAAAGTACCATTTATTCCTCCGCCTTCAAAGTTTACATTTCTAAGAGTATAGTTGTGCATATCAATATCACACCCAGCATGTAATTTGCCCGCTTCATAATTCCCAATTGTCTTATTTGCATATGACCACATCATTGTGTAGGTTGAAGCCGCTGATGTTTTTTTAACTGCCCATGTCATATATCCACCTTGGTACTCTAAGTCAAAATTTATCCCTTTTATTGAAGTATTATTAGAATATTGATTAGTACCAATTTTACCTACATAATATCCATCTCTCCAAAAGTGATTTCCTCTTTCATCAAAGAAAGCTCTTTTTTTACTTTCATTAACTGCTCCATTATATATAGCTAATCCACCACTCTCGAATTGAACATATTTTGAATTATTATTCCAAGCTATTTTTACAGCATGAGCATTTTGTTCAACCAATGTTCCAAAATCATCTTCAGATACTTTAGAAGATATTTTTGTATCAAGAATTTCAAACTCTGATTTTCTTGCATATATAGTGCCTGTTCCCATAAATAAATCAGATACATATATATCAAATACTTCTCCATCCAATTTACCTATCCAAATCCTACATTTTTCAACTGTTGAAGCAGATTTAAAGGAATATGATAGTTGCTCTGGCTTACTTCTTGTAGCAGATGTATTACCTGTAAATTCTTTTATCACTGTCCATGTATCTGAATTTTTATTTTTAGTTTCAACCCTTATTCTATAAAATGTTTTTGATGTACTATATTGAGCTAATAACATTGAAAAGTTATAAACTTTATTAGGTAATATATCAAATATATTTTCCCCATATCTTTCCCCTGCACTTGTAGTAGTATAGAAGTTGCACCAATTACGTTCATTATTATAGAAGCTTGGTGTTCCAATAGTTATATTAACTTTATTCCATCCAGTATTCCCATCATTAAAAGAACCATTAGGTAATATATTAACCTTAACTCCATTTACTGCTTCTACTATTGCACTATCTGATTCATCAGCAGTATACACTTGCTTATTAGATATTTTAAAACTTCTAACATTCAAATCTACTTGTCCATAACTATCAATCCATAATGTTCTTAATCCATTAGAATCTGTTACTGATAATTGTTTTGCATCTATCCAATTACCTTTTATTATTCCAGCTTCCATATAATCAGCAGTTAATGCTCCTACTACTGCATTTCCTATTGCAGCTTCTTCAAAATAATTGCTTAAATTATCCACCTTAGTAGTTGTTACTGCAATTTGATTAGAAAATTCAGTCCTATTTCCATGGCTATTTACACAACAAACTCTAAAATACCAAGTTTCCTCCGGTTTAGCTTGAAATAAAAAAGAACTACTTTGACCTTCATGTATTAAGTCAAAAACATTTGGTATAAAATCCCTAGTTTTAGAAGCATACAATTGATAACTGTAATATACCTTATTTTCAAATGTCCAGCTAAGTTCTATATTGGCAAAACCGTATAATTTTGAACTTAATATAGGAGTTTCAGGCAAACTATCTGGAAAATCTCCAATGTTTCCATCTGCACCTGGTTCTCCTTTATCCCCTTTATCTCCCTTATCTCCTTTTTGACCGCTTCCAGTACCACTTATTATATTTCCTAATGTTGTTCTTGGCTCTCCTACTTCTACGCTTTCGTACCTTTCACGTAAAAAATCATAAGTAGCTTTAACAACTTTAATTTTTGTTTCATAGTTATATCTATAGTCTTTTATAGTTACAGTATCACAAAGACTTATCTTATCTTGTATATTCTCATAGCCTTTACACTTGCTTAAAGGTATAAAGCTAATCTTTGCATCTTCATTTGGTATATCGCATTTGCTTTCAATAAAATATTTTTCAACTAAAGTCTTAAGCTTAGCTGATGTTGGTATCTCATCTTCTTCAAATTTATCTGAAAAATCTATGCTATCAATATAAGGTGTTGCATAATTAAGAATATAAGGAGAATCTATATATTTAGGAGTTGTATAGACTACTACCTCATTACCATTTTCATCATTATGTTTAGCATAGCCTTTAATTCTAGTAATTAATTTGCTATTATCCCCTACAAGCTCTATCCCTGTTAGATTTTTGCCATACTCAATAACAACATCATTATCATGTCCTCTTTTATTTAACACATGTATATTTTCATTATCTCTAAGTATTTCTGCACCTGTACCAAATGTATCTATTATACTTCCATTAGTACCCCCAATAGCTTTTAACACTTTTGTACTAGTTATTTTAAAATTTTGAGAATTTACAATATCAGAATATCCTCTATAATGCTGACTAAATTGACTTGATCTAAATATTTGATTTAAACAATATTCACAACTTTGCATTTCTATATTCATATCCTCAACTACATCTTTCATTAAGTCATATGAAATATGTTGAGCATAAACTGTAAATCTTCCACTAATAGGTTTTGAAACTCTATATATTCTAAACTTCTGATTTTTCAATGTATCATTTGCATCTGCTATAAATATGTTTTCTAATATTAATTTATCCCATAAAGGTGAGAAAATAGAATATGTAATTTCAGCTTCAAATCTTCCATTTCTCTCTTCTATTACATAACCTTTTATACAATCTGTTAACTCTCCAATACGAGTATTTCCTGTTTTATCATATAGTATAGGTAACATCTATTCCCCTCCTTAAAACTCCTTACAACTAAAACTTATATTAGCCATTACACTATTAACTGCATATGGTTCAGTTTTTAATCCTGTAATTGCAACTGCTTTAAATTTTATTCCATCATCAAAAACTAAATCTTTATATTCATCAATAAGCAACCAATTTTCAACTTTATCAATTAATACAGGCAATGTTATATTATCTAAATCCTCTATTAATATAGTCATATCTAATGTAAGATTTTCTTTAGTTCCATCACTAATTATTAATGGATCACTACGCCCTGGTATGGTAATTAATTCTATTTTTCTCTTAGGCTTATCAAGATGATTATTTTCACATAGAATAACATTAAATTCTGTATTGCTTTTCCCATTAAAACTAAAATTCATTTTCTAACCTCCTAATAAGCCATTTTTCTTTCTATCTGAAATGCTAATGCTTCTGAAAAATCATCTACAGTAGCTTCTATAAATTCATGTCCATTAATTGCAACCTTTACTGGTCTTGTAGCTAGTTCCTTTATCCAACCTTCTAGTCTATCTAACGGTATTACTGCTTCTGCTTGTCCTTGTTTTCCCTTATTTCTTTCTCCTGCCATTACATTAGAATTTAACATTGTAGGTTGAGTAAGAATACCACCATTTTCAAGATAATTAATGCTTGGTAAATTCACACCAAAGGTTTTTCCACCAACTGCCGGAACCCAATCCGGAATAGTAACGCTAATTTTATTCATAGCACTTATAGCTTTATTTATAAGTCCAATTACTGCATTTAAAGGTGCTTTTATAACTGTAGTAATTCCACTCCATACACCACCTAATGTTTGTACTACACCATCCCAAGCACTTCTCCAGTTCCCTGTAAATACTCCTTTTATAAATGTTATTATTCCGTCAAATATTGGTTTTAAGCTATTGTTCCATAGATTGCCTATACCCCTGAAGCAAGCATCAACAACTGGCCCTATTACATTTTCAAATGCCCACTTAAAAGCTGGTGCTAATACATTCTGGATAAACCCTCCAATTGCTTCAAAACAAGGTTTTAAAACATCTTGCCAAACTCTATTAATAATATCAATACAATCCTTAAATACTTGTTGGATTATCGGCATATATTCAACAAACTTATCCTTAACCCAACCTAATATTTCAACTATTATATTCATTACAGGCTGGCCAACGCTCTCCCAAACTGTTTTTATTACATCCATAGCTAACTCAAAAATCCAGCTAATGAAATTAAAAACAGTATCTGCCGTAATACCTGTACTATCAAACATTTCTTTTATTATGTTAAAAACAGGAACTGCAACATTATTCCAAATATCAGTTACTATCGTCCATAAATTTTGGAAATAAGCAATTATACTTTCTACCATATAGAAAAATGTATTAGGCATATTAATACCAAATACTTCTTGGATGAATACATCAAGTGCATTTACATATTCCCCTGTAGAATTAAATTCCTCTCTAGCCTTTCCAAAACCTTCTGCAACATTATTTACAAAGTCTATCGCACCATCAACCATATTCCCAAAACAAGTAACAACATTAGTTGCCAGCGGTAGCATATATGCTCCTACAGTTTCAGTAAACTCTGTTACTTTAGATTGAGTTCTCCTAATTTGGTTTGCATAACTGTCTGAACTTCTTTCAGCATCTCCAATTGCATTTACAGATTGTTTTAATGCTTCTTGGTAATATGCTTCTGCTTTTTCTGCCTGAGTTAAACTATCCCACGATTTACCTAAAGATTTCACATATTCACTATTCTGCATTGTTGTAGCATTAAGATTAAGTCCTAATTGCTTGGCCATTTCAGTTTCTCCAAACATGGCTTTTGTCATAGCTTCTAAAGCAGTTGAATCCTGTACATTATTGAAAGATGCAAGGTCATATGCTAACTCTGTATACTTTTTAGATAAATCTCCGGCAACTTCTTCAGTCATACCCATACCAATCATTAAGTCTGATTGATTAGATATAGCGGTTTTAATTTCTGTCTTAGATCTACCAATTGCATCTGCATAACTATCTGCCCATTCATCCATAGCCTTAGATGTATTCTTAAATACAACGTTGAATTTATTTTCCATCTCTTCAACTTCACTAGCAGCACTTAAACATTTTGTACCAAAGTCAACTATTTTACTAACTGCAAATGCTCCCGCTATTGCTTTACCTAATTTCCCAAAAACTCCACTCATAGAGTTACCACTACTATCAACTTGTCTATCAACTCTATTAAGTGAATTAACCGCATCATTAATATCTACATCAATAGTCCCTTGCAATATAAAAGCATCACTACTCATTATTCTCACCTTCTTTCTTTAGTGAATTTATAAAGCTATTTAATGCCTTATTTGTATCCTTTTTAACTTTATCTATATCAATTTCTTTAGAAGATATTTTTTCTAATTTCTCTTTATATTCAAAGAAACTCATTTTTTCAGAAGCCATGAAATTATTCAAATTATAAATTTCAAAAAGTCTATCATCATAAAATTGTTCTAAAGTATTGAATACAATAAAATTAAATTCATCTAAATCAGTTTCTTTTAAACTCAAATAGAGGTTATATTTATTTAAAATACCTATGTAGTTATCTTTACTATTCTCTATTTGAATATAGATAAAAAACCCTGTTGTATTTCTTCATTTTTTATTACATTCATAATAGCTTCTAACATTTCATTAAAGCCTAACTCTTCAATTTCCTGTACAGGCATAGAGTACATATCAGCTAATAACTTAAATATCTCCTGTTCCCCTTGTCCAGCCTTTTCCATTACAAAGAAAGCTATATCAAACATTAAGTCTTTCTTTTCTTCTTGAACATCTTCAAAACATTGTGCTAACTCTTCATCTTCTTGAAAAACTTTATTTACATTTACAGGCGTATTCTCCATATCACCTAACGCTAATTTAAGCTTAATAGTTAAATTATTTTTCTTTCTATCACTCTTAGTTGCTCTTTTGAAAAATTCTTTAATTTCTTTTTTAATATTCATTTTATTTATTAATTTTATTAAACTGAAAATATGTTTACCTTTTAAATTCAATTCCATTTTTGAAACCTCCATCTATATATAAAAAAATGGTAGTATTTCTACTACCTTATTCCTCTCCCTTAGGTAGATAAATAGCAACTGGCACCTCTTTATCTTTTTTAGGATCATAAGCACTTTCAAAATTAATCTTAACTTTTCCTTCTTCCTTGTCAGCAGTTTCTAAAGAAAACTCCGTATTATAAGTATTTTGAATATGTGCTATTACAGGAATTTCCCCTGTAGTTGTTCCAACCACTAATAAATCCCCATACATATCATCTTCAATTATTCCTGTATGCGGTACATACTTTTCATACTTAGATGATGTTGTAGTTTGCTTTTTGTATAAAGACATTTCTAATGTATTTTTATTAACTACTAATATTTCACCTTCAACTTTACCATCAACCTTAATTATTCTTTCAAAACCTTTTAGCTTTCTATCTAAATGGCCTTGTACTGGTATTTGTCTTATATCCGGTGTAGATGTAAATTTCACACCACCATCACTTAAACCTAGTTCTTTACCTTTTAATTGTGTCATTAAAGTATCTATGTTAGTTAAATCAAACTTTCCATAATATAATGTAGCTGAATCCCATACAATTTCATTCATGTTTATATCTGGTACTGCCATTTTCTTACCCCCTTTAAAATTTATTTAAATCATACTGCAATACAATATTTTGTTTGTTCTCATCATCTATAAATTGAACTAACCAAGCATTTTTCCTTGTTATTCTTGCAGCAGTTAAAACTTTTTTATTTAACTTAGAATCAATTGCCATTGCAACTTCCTGCGCATCAAACTTATTTGTTTTATCAGTTATAACTTGCAACTCTAAATCAAATATATCTTTATATGTAGAATCACTTGCATTCTTAATTGAATATGTTACATAGATATTCTCTAAGTAATTTAACTTTTTGCCGTTCTCATCTTTTAACGGCAATTCATCTATATAAACATTAAATTCTTTTAATAAATTACATATTTCTTTGCAATTAACCTTTAAACTCACACTATCACCCCTACAATCGTGATATGTTTCTTTCAATAATCTGTTTAGCTTCGCCCCTAAAGTCTGCTAATGTATTTCTAAAGAAGCCCTGTACTCTACTTTGTTTAAATTCAACTATTATCGAATAATCTAAAGCACTTCCAAAAACAACTTTATACTTCTTACCTTGCGTTGCCTTTTTAAAAGTCATACTTCTTTTTAATGCTCCGGAATCAACAGGCGTGTTGCTTTGAATATTAGCAACTCCAGCAACTCCAACTTGCTCTAAAGAGTTTTCAACTCCTTTTTGCAAGTTTTTGATAATTGTTTTTATATTATTTACTTTCTTTATTGCCATTCAATATCAACTCTTTTCAATGCGATTATGTCATAGCTTTTCCAAGGCACTCTCTTTTCTACCTCATAAGCAAGATTTTCAAATACCACTACATCACCTATACAAAAATTCATTTCCTTTTCAACATAAGCTTGTAATGTACTTTCAATATCTTCTCCAAAAGTATATTTAACCGACTTTTCTTCTATAGGTTGGATATTAACCATATAAGGTAATTGCTCTTTAGTATTAGTTGTCACCACTTGCCCCAAATCATTTTTAATCTCACTCTGAATTACTTTATATAATTCATCATCTGCAAAAAATACCATGTTAATATCCTCCTTAGAATAACCTTATACTAGGTTTAGGTAATAAAGCCTTTACACTTTCATTTACCTTGAAAGCCTGTACAGTTGAATCATAAGAAATACTTTGTGAACCTTGTGAAATAGATGAAATCCCACTTTTAGTATTTCTTAATATTTCTTTAGCTTCTTCAACCATGTACATTAAAGCTACCCTATATTTACTTTTAACCTCTTCATCTGTTAAAGGCTTATTTAAATATTCTTTAATAGCCTGTACACAAATATTTTCTAAATCTAAATCTGTAAACTTCATCTATTCACCAACTTTCTTTATTTTCTTCTAAGCTGAAGCAATTTCATATAATAATGCTGCAACACCTTTTGTTCTTAAAGCTTTTCTTCCGTAAACTGCTAATCCTCTTACTGCATCAGAAAATGAGCCTTCAAGTCTTAATGCTTCTGTTTTATTTAATTGAGCTGAATATCCAAACGCTGACTTATGTACACATAAAACTGTATTAGCTGGCACATCTTCACATTGAATTATTGTCATTCCATTAACTCCAGCACCTTGTATAATTCCATTAGGTAAAACATTAAAGTTATCTGCAAATCTCTTATCTTTTGCCATTAAATTAATAAACTCTGATTTTGCTACAACAAATCTGTTAGACATAGGACACTTATTAGATGATAAAATAGTTCCTAAATCAACAACAAAATCATAAGCTTGGCTAGGATCAGTTATAGATTTTTTTGCTGATGTTGTACCTAATAACTGTTTATTTGATGTAGTTGGTACTTTAGCCATTTCCTTTAATAAATCAGTATCAACAACTTCTTTTAGATCTAATGCTTTTTCTTGTGCTAATACTGTTAATACCGGCCCAGCCGCTTGAGCTGCATCAACATCATCTATCTTTAATGCCCAATATTTCTTTTGGTCAAATGGTAATTCAATTGGTTCAGTACCAGCTTCATCATATTCAACTTTACCAGTATAGTCTTTAACAGTCCCACCTGATACAACATTGAATATTGCCTTTTCTCCTTCTACTTTTGTCGGTGGAGTTGTAATTATATCTGCAACTGATATTCCTCTCCACGCAGTCATTAATGCAGTTTCCCAAACTGACTTTTTAAAACTTGTGATTGCCATATTTTATTCCCCCTTACTCTGTTCTAAATATGTGTTATATAATGAAGGATTATCAATTACTTGTTCCCAAGTAACTTTCCCTACATTCCCTCCTCCTGTTGGTGGAGTATACTCTGAATCTCCTAACTTTGCTTTTATTCCTGTTTCTATGTATTGTTTCATAGAATTTTCAAATAACTCAATGTTAGCTTCTGTTGTTTCATCATCTTGAGCCAATAAGAAATCAATCATATTAGAAGGTATTTTCTTTTCAGTTAATACATCCTTATACTTGCTAATCATTTCTGCTTTAGCCTTTTCTTTATCAGCTTTATCAAGTCTTTCCTTTAGTTCTCTAATTTCCTTTTGTTCTGGTGTTTCATTTTTACCAGTACGTTTAAGAACTTCTGCTTCAATTATCTTTTGCATACCATTCTTTTTAAAATTTTCTATTCCAGTAGTTACTTTCTTATCAAATAACCCCTGTAAAGATTTATCGCTCTCGAGTAGCTTATTTAAGCCTTCAACATCTGTAATAGGCTTTGCAAAACCATTACTTAATATAATTTCATCTATATCTGCATTGTCATCAACTTCATTGATTAATGCTAATAATTCAGCTTTATTCATTTTAATTCCCCCTTTTATAGTTGCTATTGCCCCTACAAAGTAATTCTCTTATTCATATCGACAAATTATTTTAAATTTATTCCATAAAAAAGAACGAGGTTTATTCCTCGTCCTTACTCTTTTTCCACTCTTTATAATTTGTATATGGTATACGTTCCTTGGTTTCATTATCTATTTTAGTTTTAGGTCTGTAATCCTTACTAGGTAAAGCTATTAAACAACTTCTGCAACAAATATGAGTTGTAACATTTGGTATAGGTTTATTGGAATCATCTTTTCTAAACACTTGCCCATCATACCTTTGACATGTTTCAGTAGTTTTACCATCTAAAGTCGCATCAAATAGTTGCCATTCAATATTATGTTCATCTGCCCAAAGTTCATTGACTCCTGCTTGCACTCTTCCAATTTCATTTCTAACTAAAATCTTAGTTGCCTTAGCATTATTATTATATAAGTCTTTTATTTTTTTTCTTATATCATTTACACTTATTTTCCCCTCTAAGAAGTCCTTAATATCTTTTCTTAATATTTTAGCAATTTTTTCTTTATTTCCTTTTATCCTATCTGAATAAATTTTACCTTTAATAGTTTCATTGATTATCTTTTCTAAATCTTTAGATTTTATCTTTTTAAGTGTGAAATCTATTCCCAAACTTAAAAGATAACTGCTATTATCCCAAGTTCCATTGCCTACATATTTTAAAAAGCTTTTTGTATTTTCTATTTCTTTTATAGTTTCATCTGTAAATGTATAGTTTATTAACTCACCTAACTTATCAAATTCCATTTTTATTTGCCCTGGTGTTAAACTCATATACTCATTCAAAATATCATAATCAAGCAGTATTCTTCCTACCTCTACAAGTAAAGAGTTTTGATTATCAGCCATACTCTTAAGCATAGCCAATAATTCCTTTTCCCCTTCTTCTGCTAATTTTCCAGCATATTTTAAGAGTTTCTTAGCAAAATCAAGCTGATATTTGTTCGGTTTCATCTTTTATCACATCCAAATCCAACTCACCTAAAGCTTGTTCCTGTTCTTCCATCATCTTGTTATACTCTTCTTCTGCATTAGTAACAAAGCTTAATTGGCTTAATCCTGTACGAATACTTAACTTTCCTGTAAGTTGGCTTAATATTTGAGCCATTTCTAAATCATTATTAGGTAAATTCAACGTAAATTTAATACTTACATCTTTGTAATTATAATCAGTACCATCTAAAATATTTAAATATTTAAATAAACATCTTAATCTAGTCTTAATACAATTATTCAAACATTGATGTATAGTAGTTAACTTTATTCTTAAACAGTTTAATCTAGTTGCTAACATTGCACCACTTGTATTGCTTTGAACCGTAACTTGATTTTTTAAATGATGTGTTACTTTATACATTTCATCTTCTAAAGTTTCTCTATATGTCTTTATAAAATCACTAGGTATATTTTTTACAAGCCACTCAACCTTACCATTTGGATCCGGACATTGCATTATCCCCATAGATTTCATTTCTTTAGCATCTTTATCATCTAAAGTCATTCCTGTAATAAGCATATAAGCTAATCTAGTATCTGCTATTTCATTGCTCCAATCACTTAACGTACTTTCATAACTATCCTGTAAATCCTTTATAGAATTATAAATAGTATCTGCTATTCCATTATTTAATTCTGCTACTCCTACAGGACAAATACCGAAATAATGTTTTGTAGGTGGAGCTATTTCATTAAATCCTTCATCAAAATGGTATATATAATTATCATCAAAGCAATCTATGTAATATTTATTATCTTCAAGTTCCTTTGTATAAAAATATAAAAATAATTCAGCTTTCCCCTCTACATTTCTATATGCTATACCCTGTAATGGATTTATAACCTTTGCCTTAAACTCTCCCTCATATAAATAATATAATTCATATGCAGTCCCATACGTTAATAGAGTTGTTGCTAAATCTGTATCTAAGCAGCTATTTATATTATTTAAGTTGTATTCTATAACATTTGTAATATTAGCGTCATTCTCAGATGAATAAGTTAACTTATTACCTGTTAAATATGCCACTTCTTCATCTATAAACATTTTTATATGATTTGTTTTTACTTTTCTATTGCTTCTATCAGTTATAGGATATTTTTCAAAAGCATCTGTTTCACCCTTATAGTATTTTCCCATTTTCTCATAGACAATTTTCCTTTTATCAAACTCTTGTTGTAACCTTAAAGCTATTTCTTTATTATATTGCACTATCTCACCTCTACAATCCTATTTTTGTTCTATCAAATAAACTAATTACATTATTCTTAACAATCTTATCTAATCTATTTACACATTCAGCAGTTATATCAGCACTATCATCATGCAAGGTATATTTTTGTCCTTGGAAATCAAGCAATAAGTCCACAAATTCCTTATTATTATCCACAAAAATAACTTGCCCATTGTTTACATTGTCAATAATAGTACTAATTTTTTCATCTTTATTAGTTCTTTGCATTTCATTAAGCCATTCATACCTTTTATTTCTTAACTTAGGCTCATTAGCAATTAATTCTTTTATTTTAACTACATCTGCCCCTTGATATGTATTCTTTTCAATATAAATATGAGTTATATCCTCATACATAAGTAATAATTCTACTACCTTTTCACAGTATTTATTAAATTCAAATTTATCTAATACTAATTCACGCATATATTTAAATCCATTAGTAGCTTGTGAACCTACTACCATAGCAGTAAAGTCCGATTTTTTATTAGTTGTACTCGCTGGATCTATTGCAATCATTGTTTTGATAAAAGTATGATTTTCAATTTCTTCTTTCGTTTGAGTTCTAACCGACTTGAACCACTTTTCACCTATACTAGTAGCATCATTCATCATTTCGCTCATAAAGGCTTGTCTATTTTCCCAATAAGGAATAGCAAGGTCATTAAAGCAATCCCATTTTTCTTCCCATAGTACAGGGAACTGCATTTCTTCTCTATGTTTTTCATAAAAAGCTTTAGCAACTGCTTTACTATCTTCAAATTTATCATTGAAATATAGCCTTTTACATTCACTCCATAATGGAGAATCAAATATTTCATCAACAGTTTGCCCTTCTTCTAAAATTATTGCTCTCCTTAAGAAAGTTTTATAATCCTTATTTCTTATTAACCTAGAAATCAAACATTCGATATGAAGAACGGTACCCACACTTACAATCTTAGTTGCACTCTTTATCTTCTTGCCATTTCTATAAACTGCCTTATCTCCACATTGTTCTACTTCCTTAGTCCATTTATTGTATTGCTTAATTCTAGCATCATCAGTAAGTATATTAGCTTCACTTTGAAAGTCATCCATAGCCAATAAAGTAGGTCTTACACTTCTCCAGTTTATACCTCTTAAAGATGTTCCCGAACCTATTGCCCTTATACAAGTACCATTTGTTAACTCTATTTCATTAGCATTACACTTTAAATCTTTCCTTTTATCATCAATTAAAAGTCCAAAAGTCTTTATAATTTTTTTATTAGTTTTAAAAACATTACTTATACTTGAAATAAATTGTTGTGCATCATTATCTGTCTTTGCTCCAACTACTGTAAAAATACTTTTTCTATAGCATTTTGCCCATACAGTTAAACTTAAATTACAAGTAGTAGTCTTGGCCCACCCTCTACTTACAACTATATTTATTTTATCGTATAGGTCCTTTACAAAAGTATCATTAAGTAACTCAAACATTTCGTAATGGCTCTTTGAAAGTGTTCTAGCAACATTTCCATCTTGAGGCACAAATATTTCACTTAAGAAGTAAAGATTAAAGAAAGTAATATCTTTTTCGCCTAATGATTTAGCAAGGCCATCAAGATTATTAGAATATTTCTTTATCAGCAATACTGCCTTATCATCTCCATAATGCTCACCTAAAAACTTACGGAGTACATAGACCTCATATTTTAACTGTGTATCAAATTCTCTATTATCATAGTAAAGGATAGTATCACCTCCTAATCGTAAAACCTTCCTCAACTTAAAATTTGGTATAAAATTTTGTGTGGCTTACCGCCCGATATTACCAAAAGCAGTAAATAGAACCATACCCCCTATTTAGCCTGTACAAGTATAGAATTACTAAACTTTCACACCAAAAATATCATTTTACCTATACAAATACGTATTTCAGCTTGATTTACTTCATATTCCTTAAATTTATTTCGCTAAATTTTGATTTTGCGAAATTATTGCACTTCTTTTAGGTCTATTTCTTCCAGTACACTATCAATATCTATCTTATTATTCTCTTTAGTTTCTTCCCCTGTTATATCCTGTTGTACCCTTGTAGGAGTGCCTAAAACCCTGTTTAATAAATAGGTACTTGCTTCTATTCTAGCCTTCTCTGATTGGCTTGTAGTAGCTATTTCATGCAACTGCGCTATATATATACCAATATTAGCATTAATTCTTTCCTTTGCTGAATCTTTTATTTCTTGGCGTTGTCTGTTAAGCTCTGCTTTAAACTCTTCTTCTTCTAACCAATTATATAAAGCCGTCCTACTTACCCCTGTAATTCTCGCTACATTAGATAAATTCTCACCTTTGATAATATATTCTATTGCCTTAAAGTGTTTTTCTCCTAACTGCATTACCATTCACCACCTTATTTACAAGTTTACATCTTATATTTAATATATCGACTTCCCCTAGTCACTTTATTCCTCCGGAACTTTTCTTTAATTTCTGACTTGGGACACTTCGGGACACTAGGACACCTTTTTTCTATAAAGTACTATTATATATATAATATATATATTTCTATTATTTATATTATTTTATTGTCCCTATTGTCCCTATGTCCTTAAAAGCTAGTATTTTCAACACTTCCGAGTGGGACACTTTTAAAAAATACACTGTCCCTATACTGTCCCATTGCATTGTCCCTGTCCCATTTTTAAGAATTATTTTCCAATTATTCAATTTCGATTTTACAATTATTTCAATATTTTCTTTACTGACTGTCCCTATCTTGTCCCTTTTTATAGGTCATGTTGTCCCATTGTCCTGTCCCTGTCCCAAAAATATTTTCACCAATACAATGAATATTTTCTTTTGTATAGGCAATAAAAAAAAGAAGGTTTTTACACCCTCTCTTAATTAATAGTCGCTATAATATTTGTTTTCTTCCATTTAAGTATTCTTTTCTCCAATCCTTTAGGAACTCTCTACTGTAACCACAATTTTCATTTCCTTCAGAACAAAATCCCCTATATACACAACTAGGAACTAATTTACTCCCTAACTCTGGCTCTAATTCTTTCACCTGTCTAACTATCTCAAACATTACTTTTCTAGCATCTTTATCAGCACACCAGCACAATCTTACCTTGCTCATATTAATTAATGCTTGTGAATTTACAGTCATACCCATAGAAACTAAATCCATTTGGCTTCTTTGTGATCTATCAGTTATATCAGTTCTATCACTTCTTGAAGTTGTAACATACTTCTCTATTCCTTGATGATGCCTAACAAAGTGAGTGCTTATGCAATATGGAATATCTTCTATGTATACATCAAACAACTTCTCTCTAATAGGTGAATGTTCCGACATATAAATATTATCTAGGAATACTGTACTGGGCCTAGAATTTTTACTAGGTTCTTTATTTACTGTTAATCTACATTTATCTAATACTCTTTTACTTTCTGTAATTGACTTAACTGTTATTTTCATTTAATATTCTCCTTTTATTATATATTTTGAATTGTGAATTAATAATTTTTATACGGACAACCATTACAACTGCCATAACAACCATCACAAGGGTCCTTTTCTTTCTTTTTGTTCCAATTTATAGTTTCAAAAACATAAGTCATTTTAATACTCCCTTTCGTTCTCATTTATTTCAATTCTTAACATAGTTTTTCTAAAGGAACCACTACAGGTTCGCATAAATCACAATAACTTTTACAATGCTCCAAATCTCTACTTTGAATTACTGGAACATAATCTAATTTATACCTATGCCACCTGTAAATGCTCCACCAACCATCTTGCTCCTGTACAAATTTATATCTAAGGCCATTGGCTTCATAATATCTAATATCCATAACTATAATTCCTTTTCGAATCTAATTTATTAATTACGTTACCAGCTAATGGTGGTAATTCATAAAATCTCTTACTGCCGCTCTTCTTTTGCTTAACTCCAAACTTTTCTAATGTACTCTTAATTGAATTCATGTTCTTTATATTAAGCAATTCTGCCAATTCGGTAGCAGTATATTTTTCACAGTAAAAATCTTTATCAGTTTCCCATATAAAACTATCTGCAATTCTTGTATAGGTTTCATCTTTAACCTCAAAGTTTTCATTATTCTTTTTCAACAACTCTTTTTCAATATCAGTTAACCAATAAGGTAATTTTTCAACTCTTAGCTTGTACATAACTTCGCCCCAAAGCTGGTCTAACTCTATAAAGTGGTCAACTATCATTTCTTTTGCTGGTATCGTCCAGTATCTTCTATTACCTGTTTCATCTTTTAAGAACTCTTCTTTATTTACTGTTGCATAAAATGCAGTTAATCTTGGATAACTTTCAGTAAATCTTTCATATGGTCTACGGTATTCGTCCATACTTTCAGTAAAGAAGGCTTTTAACTTAGCTTGGTCTTTCTTAAGAGTTGCATCAAGTTCTCCAAGTTCAGTAATCCAATATTTAGTAGCTTGATAAACTTTATCTTTGTCACTTGGATCTACTTCTAAACCTGTCTTTACCCATAACTTATTAGGTACTATTGATTTTATCCACCTAGTCTTACCTAAACCTTGCGCCCCTTGAATTACTAATATTCCTTCACTTCCTACAGTTCCATCATTAAAAGCGATATTACAAACATTTAAAAGCCACTTAGTTACAAACATTTCTTTAATATGTTCATCATATCCCTCGGGAGTAACTATTGTTTCACATAATGCTTTTATGTACAGGTCAGTTTTATCATAATTCTTTAAACATTCTTCTAAATATCCCTGTACAGGATTATATTTATATTTTTGAGAAATTCTATTAAGTGCTGCTGCTAAGTTTTCCTTACTCATTTTAAAATGTTCTTTATGACATAATGAATAAATATCTTCTAAAGTAGCATTATTATTTAAACTTGAATTAATTGTCCCAAAATACTCTATTGACTTAGACAATTCATTATATTTTAAAGTAATTCCCTTTCTTTTAAGTAATACCTCTAAGTTTTCCCATACAAGTAATGGTTTTACATTTCCGTTTTTATCGAAAGTTACATATTTATAAAGCTTACTTATTTTCCAATCCCAACTATCTTTCATAGCTGCTTTAAATTCTTCTTTAGTATGTCCATCTTGGAACCAGTCAGTTACATCGGCATTATTACCTAACTTTTCTATATCGGGTAATTCCACAACTCTAAAATGTTTTATCTTATCCTTTAATTCATACCAAATATGTTCTTGGTATTGTTCTCCTGCTTCTCCTGTATCAGCTATAGAGTATATATTTGCACCTTGAAATATATTTACAGGTAAATTCTTAATTCCTTTTAAAGAAGTTGCTACATATCCCAAATGACTTATTGTATCGGCATCTTTTTCACCCTCTACAATGAATATAGGCTTATTTTCTTGCAATGCTCTTGTTAATCTTGAAAATTTATAAGGAACTGCATCAGAATTTCTATTCCATTTCACTTCACCATCAACTATACTGAAATATCTTATTTCTTTCTTACTTGGAGTTGAAAATTTAGCAGTAAAATAAAGTGTTTTATTATCTTCATCTTCAAATCTATATAACTTAACTAACTTCCAATCTTTTAAGTTATCCATATGATCTAAACACCAACTGATATAATTTCTTACCTTTTCTTCTTCCTCAACAATTATTTTATAATCTTCATTAAGGTCAACTCCAAGATACTTACAAGCTTCTATATAATTCAATCCTTTTAATTCTGATACAAAATCAATTGCATCTCCACCGCATCCACAACCAAAGCAATGCCATTTATTTCTCTTTGTATCTAAAGATAAACTAGGCGTTCTTTCTTTATGTATAGGGCAACAAATTTTATTATTTCTATTAAACCTATCATTACTTTCATTTTCTATAACTGACCTTAAGTCTATTTCTTCTATTTTCATCTTTATACCTCCTATTTTAGGTCAAGTAAAACCAGTCCATACCATTTACTACAACCTAAAATACTGGTAATATTATAGTTGCAATATGCACTAGGTAAGGTACTGGTAATACTTTATCTGTTATTTAGGCTTACAGTTCGCACCTGTAAGCTTTTTATTTATATCAACCTAAAATCTCATAAATATTATTGTATGTTTTTTAAATAGTTTACTATTTTTTTCTTTTCAGCTTCTAGCTTAGTTTTCTTGTCCCATTGTTTGAATCCTATAGCTCTTTTAATTTGAATTTCAATCTCTTCAAGTCTACTTTCATAAAGTTTCTTAAAATCAATTCCCATTTTATTTACCTCCCTATATTTTTGAATTGTGCAGATCCTAGAGAATTAAAAGTGTCGAACTTTCCTTGCCCCATATGCTACCCTCTATTTCTGGAGTTGCTGCACTATAGTTTTGCACTATATTTTTGAATTGTTCACTAATTTTCTAAAACAAATTTCACACCTAAATAACAACCCATTGTTATTATTGTACCTATCAAATATTCTTTCCAATAAGTAATCAATAATCTAGTATCAGTCATATCAATGTTCTTCATTTTTAAACTACCTAAAAATATTAGAGTAAATAGCATTATTAAAAGCAATGTAATAATTATTAACCATTTATATTTTTTCATATTTCACACCTCCATTAGTTCGCAATATATTCAAATTGCGTTTATCTTTTTTAACTCTCTTTCTAAGTACCAAATAGCTTTTTTAATATCTTGTTCTTTAGTCCCCTTATGCTCACATCTGCCGATGTATTTAACTGCATTTCCTAGGTTAAAACCTAATTTCCAATCCTCTATAACTTCAATAGCTTCAATCTTTCCAAAATTATAATGTTGCGGGTGGTTCACCATCTCTTTTACTTCTGCCACATTTATTTCCTCCTAACTATTTAACAGCCTCTTCTTAAGCCTATTCAACTTAGATATTTCTTCATTTTTAACTTCAAACTCTTCAATATCTAACAACATCATTACTTGCTTAATCATTATGTTAACATCTGCTATTTCTTCAATGACATTTGAAATAGTAAATTTATTTTCATTTCTCTTATACTTACTTATAGCAACAATTAACTCTGCCAACTCTTCTTGTGCTTGATCCAGTTGCTTTTCTCCATACTTTTCTATCGCTTTTTCTAATATATCCATTTCAAACTCCTATTCCTGTACAGGTATATAAATAATTTTCTCTGTAATTTCAGATACCTTTACTCCTAAATATCCTTTTTTATATAAAAATTTAGCTTTCTTTATAGCAGAATCCTTATCATAAAAAGGTATTTGGACCATACCATCTGATATCTTTTTATTCTTATAAGTTACAACTATCATTTTTCACCTCGTTAAATCCTTCGTACATTTCTTTTTTAGTCATTTCTTTTCCTGTTGCTTTCCTAAACTCTTGTATCAATAAACTTAATTCTCTTACAATTTGATGAAATAATCCAAGATACTTATCAACTTCTTCTGGTTCACTTGAATTAATAAACTCTTCTGCTTTTAGGTATCTTCCTAACCAATAGTTATATTTTTTCTTAACCTCTACAATATTCATTTTTACACCTCATACTTCATGTAATTATTTCTCCATAATTCATAAGTCTTAATTATTAAAGACTTCTCCTTATCTGTTTTTGGACGCATAACTCTCTCTAAATCAATCAATATGTCCTTTTTAGGTCTATCCGTTCCTTTTAAATACACTATTACATCACTTATATTTTCAATTGAAAACCTATCTGCTCCAATTATGTTTGGACCTTTTCTTACACTTTTCTTAGGTGCAACTTTAGTAATTTTTATTTTTGCTTTTGCTTCTAATTCCTCTACAATTTCATTAAGATTTTCATCACTTAAAAGGGAAATTGTACGATTTTTCTTTGAATATCTTTCTCCTGTATTTAAAAGCAACCCCATATCTATTAAAGTTTGTAAGAATTTATAATGTTGGTTCCTAGTCAATTCAAAAGTATCACAGAAACTATTATAATTAACAGGGCCTTCTTTTAATTGGTCTATTAACTCCAATAATATTGATGCTTTATATGCCATTGCGCTTAAGTGTGCCATTATTTTAACTCCTCATAATAATATTTACATTTCCCAACCGGATTAATTTGCATCTCTGGGATCGTATGTTCCTCAAAAACTTTATAAATATCACAATTTGAATAATCGCACTTTTGACACCCTCTACAATTGTAATGTAATAATATTTCGACTAGTTCAAAATACTCTTTGTTTTCCTCGTATTTAGCCTTTATATTGGCACTTTTCTTCTTGTCCCATATTTCTGAACCATACTTATCCATGTACGTTATATGACCGTTATTCATCATATTTAATAATGTTTTAGATGCTGACTTATTTAATCTTCCTTCTTCTAAAAGGTTAATTTTCTTACCCCAAGAAATACATTTCTTAAAGTTTGTTTTCTCCTCTTTAGTAAATAAGTTACTTTCTAATAGCTCTCCAGCAATTTTTAAAGCTACTAAAAACATACAATAACGTTCTCTTTCTAATTCACCCATGTAATCTTTCATATTTATACCTACTTTCCTAATAATTGATTTTTAACATGATAGTATAATGTATAATATATCTCGCTTCCTATAATATCCTTTGAAACTGGTCTTACTGTAAATCCGAACTCTGCTTCAAATGTCTTAATGCTCCCATACAAAGCTTTTGGATTGTACTGGCTTCTATACTTCTGTTGTCTAAGATTAATGTCAAAATCCTTATCCTCTAAGAAGAAATGTACTTTTACTCCTCTGCTCTTAAGATAACTAAACTCTTTCTTAAGTCTTGTCCTATCCGGTTCTTTCATGTTGCCAGCAACTTCATCAATAGATGCTTTTCTTTCAATTACTATCTCATTATCAAAATATAAATCTCTAGTAATTCCTAAAGGCTTAGTTTCCTCATTACTTACAATGCAAATACTGTAATCACCTTGATTTAAATTTTCTCTCCTGTACTGGATTTTTTGCCTTTTAAAATAATCTTCTATGTTAACCCAAACTTGCTCTCTAGTATCAACTATCACACATAGATTTTTTAATATTGTTTTAATTTCAGCTTCTGTATATCTATTTCTCAAATTAAATTCCTCCTTATTTCATTAGGGGACCTTAAGTCCCCACTAATTAAAATGGTAAATCTCCATCGTCCTGTGGCTCACCAAATGAATTGTCATAACTCTCATTATGTGAAGTATTTTCATTAGCACCTGTACTGGTATTATTATTTGCTTGTCCTACAAACTCAAAGCTATCTATAAATAACTCATTTGTATAAATCTTATTTCCGTCCTTACCATCATAAGAACCTGTTCTCCAACTTCCTGTAAGTGCTATTTGACTTCCTTTATTAAAATGTTTAGAAATAACTTCTGCTCTCTTATCAAATGCTACGCAGTTAATAAAATCTGCATCATACTTTCCATCTTTATTCTTGAAATCTCTGTTTACTGCTATAGTAAACTTTCCTACTGGCTTTACTCCTGTTGTATTTAAGGCAACATCTTTAGTAAGCCTCCCAATCATAACAACCTTATTCATAATCTATCTTTCCTCCTAATTATTGATGTACCACTTTTTGCTTATTTCATAACTTGCAAATAAGAAATCTTTTTCTTTATGATATATTTTATCTGTTGATGCACTTTGAATTTCCTTACCTTCCTCATAAGCCTTAAATGCTTCCTCAAAAGTGTATTCTTTTCTTTGAAGTTTATATTTAACATTTAAATTAATACCTACATTTTTATTAAAATCTAATATCCCGCCTGGTCTAAGTTTTATAAAACTTATAGGCGCAGTATCATTTACCCAAACTTCTCCTTCCTTAATATCTGCAATTACTTCTCTAAATGTTTTCTCCATGTTATCCTCCTTCACTATTTCAAAAGCATGTTCCCTAAAGCATAGATTCTCCATACCTTTTATATACCAACGGTCTTGTCCCCACCATTTGCTGAATTTTAATTCACCTTCATAAATTTTCCCAACCTCCAATTTAGTTAATCCTAAATCGTCAACACATCTAACTTTCATGTTATCTCCCTCTCAATATTTCATTAGCTTCTCTTAAGCACTCTAATTCATTTTCTAATTCTTCTTTTTCAGCTTCCATTAAGATATAGGCTTCTTCTAATTCTTGATAAGTCTTTTCATTACATAAACTTCTAAAATCATCTGCTAGATTATCAAAAGTTTCAAAATCAAATTTTAAATTAGCCTGTACATTACCTCCGTCAATTGCTACCTCGTAATGGTCCCCAGCTAGAACAGCTTTAATTTGATTAACATTACTATTCCTTAAATCAATTTCTAAATTACACAAATTAAGCATCTCCCTTCGGCATCTGAACAAATGCTTGTTTATTTTTCTTAGATGCAATAATTAATCCATCTATTTGGCCATCTTTTGTATAGGTAATCTTAAGAACCTTGAAGTTATCATTGCATTTCCACTTCCCATTAGTTCCTTGTGCAATTTCTACCTTATCTGCTGGCACCCATATGAAAGGAGCAGTATAAAGTTCTCTTCCTATTCCCCAATTAAAACAAGCTCTTTTAAAGCTATCTGATGCAAGTCCCTTTTCTTTTTCTGTAAAACTTTCTGTCCCTGTATCTTCCTTTGAAATCCATTCTTTCTTTTCTGAATCATATATTGATACTATGCAGTTTGCATTATCTCTGGTATGTTCTCTTTTCCAATTGTAAGGACCTACTGTTTCATCTAATATATTCATGTCACATCTAGCATCTTTGTATAGGAGTAATGAAACACCTTTAGCAGTAACTGTCGCTACTCTTACATCAATTTCAGTTTCTTTTAGCTTTCTAAAACTTAAACTCATTTCTTTATCCCTCCATTTAACCTAGCTTGTTGCTTAGTTACATCACAATACCTACATCTATAACCAAATCCATTAACATAATGAATTTTATGTTTAAACCATTTACCACATTTAGCACTTGCTAACATCTTAAGAAAGTCCATCTTTAACCCCCTCATATATGTTTCCTATTACCTTTACTGAAAATATATCTTTAGTAGTTAAGCTACTTGATAGTTCTGTACCAGCAAAATTCTCACATAATCTATAACTCGAGTTTTTCCACTTAACTTCTCTTATTAGAACATTGTCGTATGGTACACCATTAAAATCACAATAAGTAACTGCACATATATCACCTTCATATATTAACTGCTTGTCTATATCTTTAACCCCTGTACATTGCATTATTTCGCATACTTTTGGCTCTATATGAAACCAATCTCCACCAACTAAAACCATAGGAACTGTTTTAGGGAAGTTACCTACTATTGCTTCATCATACATTTCAAGATTTTCTTTATCCCAAATTCTGAATTTAAATCTACTCACCTTTAAACCTCCATTTCATACCAGTTATACATAAGCTTTTCTAAAGCTATAGTTTCTCTTCTAATCATCTTCATAGTAGCTTTAAGTCTTGCTCTACTCTTTTGGTGTTGCCAATACTCTTCATCAAACTTATATTTTTCAATAGCTTCTTGCATTTCTTCTGATAAAATGCTGATAAACTGTTTTTTAGCTTCAATTTTTCTTTCAGCTTGTTCTCTAGTCATTTACAAACTCTCCTTTATCCTGTACAATATAAAAGTAAATTTATTTACGTTAGGTTGCTTGTACTACTTGCCGGTGGTTAGGCAACCTTTTATTTTTTCTATAGCCTTTTTTATAATTTTTGAAACTGCTGGTTGTTTTAATCCCACAAACTCTGAAATTTCTTGTTGAGTTAAATTCCTAAAATAATACATTGTTACTATTTCTTTTTCCCTATGATCTAAACACATCAACATTTTTTCAATTTCATTTTTTATTAACAAATCATTTAAATAATCTTCTTTAGCTTGTACCAATTCAATGAATTGGACAGTTTTCTCGCCATCTTTACAAGTTGTACTATTTAATGATTGTATAGGCTGTTCATGAGGAACTCCTCTTTTTACGTTGTATCTCTTATCATCTTTAACTTCATCTAATATAGAACCTTTAATTCTTTTTCTAGCAAAATTTTTAAAAGGTTTATTGTTATTAATTTCATATTTTTCAGCTGCATCAATAAGTCCTAAGTATGCACTGCTTTTTAATTCATCTAATGAATACTTATTCTTTAATTTAGGAAACATCTGCATAGCGATTTTATCAGCTAAAGCTATATGTTCTAAAATTAATTTTTCTTTTTCCTTATCCATTTTCACCTCGTTTTAACCAATCTTCTAAAATCTTAATTGCTTTGTCTAAATCTTTATGTTGTCCTAAATGAACCTTTTTCTTAAGCTTTCTATCCCAAACTGATACTTTCCAACTCTTATCTCTTTTATCCCAAGTGATTCCTCTTATATTGCTCTTAGGTGCTATTTGACTTTTCTTTATAGGTTTATTTATCACTTCTTTATAAATACAATTGTCGTTTTTTCTCTGCTTAGTTATTACACCTGTACTGGTAGTAAAACCTAAGAAACTATTATATTTAATACATTCCATTGTTTGAGTTCCATCATCAAATATAAAAGGATTAATTTTAAACCAACCACAATCTTTACATTCCATGATATTCACTCCTTTTATAGTTTTCATAATTAATCTTTTGAACCTCAACTATTTGCTTGTCCCTCTTTTGGCTTAGCAAAACAGTCACTTCATCATTTAAACCAAATAATTTAATAGCTTCTTCAAGCATCTTTTGAACCGTCATTTTAATCCCCCTAAAAATTTTAATATTCCTTTTAATAAAGAACTAATTATAACTATGCCCCCTATACTTATAAGTGTTAATAGAGGAAGCACAAAGCTACATATTCCCCAATAATTTATTGTTTCCATTTAAAATCCTCCTTTATCTTTATTTAATCGTTCCAATTCCTCACCTTACTCTTATCGGTGTGTGGTTTTTGATAAGAGTTGACCATTACTTACATCATTTTTCGCAACCTTGTGATTTTTAAAAGGCTTAACGCCTTTTCTAACCTTTACGACAACATTTTTCGCACCACCTCCCAAAATAAAAGGCTTTTCAGCCTACTTATCTTTAAAGTGTACAAATCTCTTTAGATATCTCATTAAGAGCATTAATGATTTCATCTCTAGTTTTGAATTTTAACCATTCTTTAGTTTCTAAATTAACTTCATACTCTTTATTATTTGTTTTTTCTCTTTTATTCCAACCCATTGGGAATATCTGTATTAATAAAATCTTTGTATGGGCATAAAAATTAACAAATACATCTGCATCAGTTAATGCAGTTTTATCATAAGCTGCGTTCATTATTTTCATTACTAGATTTTTAACTTCTAAATCATTCATACTATCAACTCCTAACTTGCATTATCGAACCATTCTAAGAATGATTCTTTTCTTATTCTCAACAATCTACCTATTTTAAGCGTTGGAAACTCTTTTCTTTTAATTAAGTCATAAGCAGTATTTCTACTTATCTTTAAAAATTGTTGTATGTCTTTAACTTCCATTACTTCCGGTAACTCTTCTCTTGTCATTTTTTATGTCCTCCCATCCAAGTAATTCATTTGGAGTTATATCAAGCACTAAACATATAGCAATTATTTTATCTGCAGTTGGACTACTTTGCCCTGCTTCTATTTTAGATATATGTCTTCTTGATATTCCTGTAGCTTTACTTAACCCATACACAGTCATCCTTTTTAATAACCTGTACTGTTCAAGTTTAATCATTTGTATAACCTTCTTTTCTTTAATAATTCACATCTTAATTGGATAAAATAATATTGTACTATTCCATTTTGGAATATAGTTCAGTAAAAAAAATTATTTCAACATTAAGATTTTTATCTTTTGTCTTAAGCAATTCTGTTACTTGTGCGATTTCTAGTTGTGTCCAAGGAATAGCATTATTAACCTTAGCACTTACTGTACGTATTGATTTTCCTATGGCTTGTGCAATATCCTTTCTGCTAAAGCCTAACTTTTTGCTGAAATAATCAACGTTATTTGACACCTCTACACCTCCATTTCCAAATTGGAATACCTTATGTATATAATATACTATTCCAATTTGGCATTGTCAATGCTTTTTTAGAACTTTTTTTCCATTTTGGAAAAAATACTGTTTTTTTTGTTGTTTTTAGTTAAAATATAAGGGATAAGGTGGTGAAAATATGAAAGTATTTGGTGATAGATTAACTCAACTTTTAGAAGAACATAATCTTAATCAGGTTGAATTTGCAAAAATTCTAAATACTACTGCTCCTACAATTAATAAATATTGCAAAGGTAGAGTTCCTGGTGCTGAAATAGTAAATGAAATAGCGAATTACTTTGATGTAACGGTAGATTATTTATATGGAAGAGTTGATAATCCAAAGAATTCAATTATTTATCTACCAGAAGATTACGAAATTGAAGTAAAAGGAACATTAACTAAAATAGGTAAAAATAAATTAGAAGATGTTTTAAAGAAACTTGAAGAAGTTGGTTTCGATATAGACAAGTTATTAAAATAAAAAAAGACTACTGATACAAGTTATCAGTAATTTTTTTAATACATTATAGAACATAAGTTCGTATGCGACTATAGTCCCATATTCCTTTTTGTAATTAAAAGGTATAAAATAGAATTTGTTGGGATTAAATACAAAGGGACAAAAAAGGTGGGTAAAATATGTTGAGTGTTGAAGAACTAGAGATATTAAGAAACATAGTAAAAGTAAAAACGAAAGGGAAAATAGTTTTTGAAAGTTTGAATAATACAAGTACTTTTGGCAATAATGCTGAAAAAGGAGTTGATTGTATTGGAAATATTAACGGTCTTTGTGCGCCAAAGGGGAAAAAAACATCATGTAATGGTTGAATACAGGGACAAAGATAATAGAAGAAAACAGAAAAGTTTAGGTAGTTATGATAGCAGTAGACAAGCAAATAAGGTCATGATACAAGAAAAAAGCAAGCTATTAAATAACAACTTAGTAATCCCTAATAAATTAACGTTAGAAGGCTATATAAGGGAATGGCACTCTAATAGACATAATAAGTTAGCTATAACTACATATAATCGCTATAGTCTTATAGTAGATGAAATTTGCGATTTTATAGGCAATATTGAATTACAAAAAGTAACGCCTGTACATATTAATAAATTTTATAATTCATTAGATAAAATTACATATAAAAGAAGGAAACCTCTTTCCGAAAAAACTAAGTTACAATATCATAGATTACTTAGTAAAGCATTTAAAGATGCTTATAGATTAGAGTACATAAATAAAAATATCATGGAGTTAGTAGAAGCTCCAAAACCTAAAAAATATACTGCTGCATTTCTTGATCCTGTACAGGTAAAACAATTATTTGAAGGAGTTAAAAACTCTAGATATGAAGTTCCTGTACACTTAGCAATCGGACTTGGACTTCGTGCAAGTGAAATATTTGGTCTTATGTGGGATAAAGTAGACTTTGAAAATAATCTAATAAAAATAGATACTGTATCGGTCTATGATGAAGATTTAAAAAGGCCTGTACTAAAAGAACCTAAAAGCGAAACATCTGATAGAGTTCTTACTGCTCCAAAGGAAATTATGGAGTTGCTAAAAAAACAAAAGCAATTTCAAAATGATATTGGATTAGATACTAATTTTGTATTTACCAATGAAAATGGAACACAGGCAACTTCTGCAAGTTTTCATACACCCTACACAAATTATATTAAAAGAAGAAATTTACCTCATGTTAGATTTCACGATTTAAGACATACTAATGCAAGTCTTATGCTTTTAGCTGGAGTTGATGTTAAAACTACATCAAAAAGATTAGGTCATAGTGAAATAGGAATAACATTAAATTTATATACTCATGTACTGGATCAATTAGAAAGAGATGCAAGTAATAAAATATCAAATGTAATTTATACATAAGAGCCTTTCATGGCTCTTTTTTTACTGTCATTGTCAGTAGAATGTCAGTAAATTGTCAGTAAAACTTTTTAAATTATATAAAATTATATGAAATTAAAAGGGACAAGCAATGTTGTTAACCCTCTAAAATACAGGCTTTACAATACTACTTGTCCTTATTTGGTACTAGGTGGACAAACTAACAACGGACTTCGAATCCAGGCGTCGGGGGTTCGAATCCCTCTGGGTGCACCATAAAATGGACTATTTCATTGAGATAAATGAAATAGTCCATTTATTTAGTAAAAATGTATCTTCTCTTTTTTCTTACTTATATATCTAGCGTTGATAAAAAATTTATCTATACTTTACATTATGAGAAAAATTTTATGTCCTATTTTATATAAAATAAATAATCTAGTAAATATCATAAAAAATTAACTCATCGAACTATTATAATAGTATCAATGAGTTATATCTAATATGTGAAAACCTATTTTACTTTTCACACCATATATATGCTCTTTAAAATGGTACTTCTTCGTTAATTCCTTCATTAACGACCTTTTTTTTGCTATCTATAAAAGTAAATTCATTTAAAATTACATCAACTTTATACCTTTTCTCTCCAGCTTCAGTGACATAATTACTACTTCTAATCTTTCCTTCAACTGCTAATCTGCTTCCCTTACCAACATTATGAGCTAATATTATAGCTTTTTTATCAAATGCTACTACTTCTACAAATGTTGCTATTCTTTCATTTCTTTTAACATTATACTCATTTACAGCTAAAGTAAATCTAACATATTTTCCTTCTTTTTCATCCTTCTTATAATCCTTCAATTCTAAATCATTAACTACATTACCCACTAAAGTAACCTTATTCATATTTTACACCTCCAAGAATTAACTATCTTAATTCTTGACCAGAACATATCTTCTTATACATATAAAATATATTTTTTATTAGAAACCTAAATCACTAGTAATCATATCTACTCCCATATCAATTAGCTTATTTATATCATTTTTATTGTTTATAGTCCATACATTAACTTTTGCACCATTTAAATGTGCTAAATCAATTTTATCTTTTGTTATTTTATCCACCTTAATATCTATTCCATAGTTTCCGTATTTTTTTAATAGGTTAATATTTTCTATAGTTATATCACTTAGATATTGAAAGTGAATTTTATCACTATATTCTCTAATATATTTTATCCACTCATATGAAGTAGATATTATTATAGTATTATCCTCAAGGCCATATTTCTTTATTTTATCAACAATGTCCTTAACATTTTTCACATTAACTGCTTTAAATTCAATAATTGGTGTTAATTTATTTTCAACACAACAATTCAAATATTCATCTAAAGTTGGTATTTTTAAATTATTATAGTTAGAAATATTATTGCCACTATCTATATTAAGTGCTTTTACCTCTACTAAATCCATATTTTTAATCTCCCCTACACCATTTGTCATTCTTTCAACATCAGCATCATGAAATACAACAATATTTCCATCTCTTAATACATATATGTCTGCTTCAACTCCCCATGCACCTACACTAGCTGCCCTACTAAAAGATGGTATAGTATTTTCAGGTTCTAAAGCACTAGCTCCTCTATGCCCTATTATTTTTATATTGCGATCATCCCCATATGTATTAATATTAACATTCAACATTATAATCAATAATAATATAGTTATTTTTAAAATATTATATATGGTTTTCATACTCTTTCTTCTTTCTATTATAATTAACATGTAGTTAAGTATATTATTAATACTTTTACTCAAAATAATACATTTTATGTATATAGAAGAGTCATTTTATTGACAACGGGTTCAGATTTTGGGTGCAAAATATTATAATCACACACAAAATCACACCATAAATCTCAGCCATAACCACAATAAAAATAATAAAAAGTGGAGCTAAGACATTCATCTTAACTCCACTTCTATTTGAGTCGTAATACTTTAATTATATTCGTTAATATAAACATTTGAGCATTTCGCTTATTTGTTTACCTTGCGACATTCATGTATTTATTATACAAAGAACTGCACTCGTTCAGACATTCTAAATATAAATCCCTCACCTCTTTGTTTGGACTTAATTTCAAATACTGTTCACATTCTAAAATAGAAATTAAAGGTTTTATTTTAAAATAATATAGATACTCTGAGTCTTCTTTTAATATAGATAAATAATTTTTTAAAATATTCACGTAGAACCCTTCACCTATTCTGAAATTACACTTTTTAATTAATTCCTCATAAAAATTTGAAATATCGTTAGCAAAATAATTTCCGTTATTTTCTCTGTTATCTCCATAATAATGTCCAAAAGGGGTTTCCCAGAGCATCCCAGTCTATTTGATTTCACTATATAAAACTTGAGTGTCTCTTTTACAATTAAGAATACAATATTTTGAAATTATCTTATAAACTTTTCATCGGAGCTTCTCCAAGAATGTATAAAAATAAATATACAGCTTTAAAATAAAAAAAAGACAATCTATAAGATTGTCTTTTTTATGGAGCGGGTAGTGGGAATCGAACCCACCTTTCCAGCTTGGAAGGCTGGAGTATTACCGATATACGATACCCGCATATTCATTTTATTAAGTTCCTCTGAACAATTTAAATTATATTATTATTAATACAACTTGTCAACATATTTTTTAAAATTTATATAAAATATTTTTATTGTGGAGCGAAAGACGGGACTCGAACCCGCAACATCCACCTTGGGAAGGTGACGCTCTACCATTGAGCCACTTTCGCAAATGGTGCAGGTGAAGGGAGTCGAACCCTTACGCCACTGGCGCTAGATCCTAAGTCTAGTGCGTCTGCCAATTCCGCCACATCTGCATCTACTATTCACTCTTTATATATTACCATATTTTGTAAATAACTTCAATATATTTTTATATTCCCATATTAAGTTGTACAAAAGCTTCTCCAGAAGTTTTTCTGAATTCATAAGTATTCCCTCTTTCCTTATCCCCTATTATGAATAATCTTCTATCACTTATTATTGTAAATCTATTAAAAAATGCTTCTCTATTATTTCTCCAATATTTTAATACCCAATGATTAGATCTACTTGAAAAGTATTGAAGCCAATCATAAGAAGAAAATTCTATAGAATTATAATCATACATAAAACTCACTCCTTAAACTTTATTTATACAATAAAATACTATGCTACTTTACTTAATAATATGACTTGTTAAGCAAAAATATTTTCCCCTACAATTTATTGACATTACAAAGCTAGATAATTATAATTATTGTTAAGTAAAATTCTAAATTATTTTAATTCGATGAAGAGACGAGTAAATTAAACCTTCATTTTCAGAGAGAAAATACATTAGCTGGAAGTATTTTTAAATGAAATTAATTGAAGACTACCTCTGAGAGACTCTAATCCAGTCCGTTGCATCACGTTACGATGTTTACTTAAGTGGTCTATATTAGACAATTAAGGGTGGAACCGCGGGAATTATAATGCTCTCGTCCCTTTTCTATACTATTTTGTATAAGAAAAGCGACGAAGAGCTTTTTTTATACAGTAAATTAACACTATATTTAAGATAAAGCATAATTCATTTAGAGTTAATTTAAAATCAGCTACACAAACACTTTAATTCTTTTTATTACTGCTTAGTTCTTAAATAATATAAAAATGAAACTCATTGTTATATTCAATTCGATGAATAAGTTCAATTAAATGGATAGTGTAAAGTTTCGTATGAAAAAGTAGCCTATGGCTAATTTTTAATAAAAATTAAAAAATATCGTTGAAATATCAACTA
>UQQU01000030.1 GCA_900543325.1 uncultured Clostridium sp.
TATGACTTACTGGAGGTTATATCATTAATTTTCGGCATCACGGCATTAACGCTTTAGTTCGCACTTTTTTTAAATTTTTCACTATTAATTATTAATTAACTTCACCCACTTACTAGTTAATACAGTTAATTCTTTTCCTTCATTATCAGCAATCTTATGAAGTATTACTAAACCATTTTCGTCTTCTTTTATTTCATATGAAGCAGTTATTTCAGCTCCATATCTACATTCCTTTTCAAATATTACACTTAACTCTTTAAGTTCATAATTTAAAACAATATCTAACGGAAGTGATTCTATAGCCCACTCAACATATTTAACATTATTTACGTGCATATTAGAATCTATATCACCATATCTAACTTTAAAATTATTTTTATTCATTTCCTTAGTTAACTTTTCTAACTTAGCTAACTTAATATCTGGACAATTTTCAATATCTACCCCATATGTTATATATTGATCTTCTGGAATTCTTACAGCTCTTCTCTTATCTATATTTATTAATAAAAAAATTCCCTCACCTTCTACTATTTTCTCATTTTTTTCATCATATATTTCATATACTCTTGAAGCATAAAACTTCTTAAAACTTTTTGCCATTGTTACTACTTTTATTTTTTCACCATATTTAGGGTACCTACTTACTTTTATATCATATTTATAAAAAACCCAAGCTAGTCTTTTTTCTGTTAAATAATCAATTCCAACCCCTAATTCCTCTGATTGCTTAGTTCCTATATCACAAAAATAATTAATTATAGATGACATCTTACATTCTAATCTATAATTTGATTCATAATAATGTATTTCATATTCTCTTTCTGTAACTACTCCCATTATGGACACCCCTCTTCTTCAATTTATCAAAAAGAACCCATTAAAAATGGGTTCTAATGTTTTTTATTTATTTAAAGCTTCTAGTAATTCTTCTAAATTTATTCCATGAACATAGGCTGCTTCTTCAACTGTTTCTGCTTGTGCAGATGGACATCCAACACATCCCATTCCAAAATTCATTAATATATCTGCCTTACTAGCATTTAATTTTATAATTTCTCCAATTGTCATGTCTTTAGTAATCATATTTAATCACCTCATCTTCAATAAATTTATTTAATAAAACTATTTTATATGAAATATATGTAAAATTCAATTAACTAATTTTAATATAAGCTGGCTAATCCACTATTAATCTGATTTACAATAGAATTAATATCAATTCCATATTTAGTTGCTATATCATTTAAAGATGAAAATTGATTTTCTGTAATATCGTATATTTCAATTCCATAACTCATTAGTATATTTGCTGCTATGGGGTTTTCTGCTATTGCATCACATAAACTTGTATACTTATCAATCATAATATGCACCTCTTATAATTTTACTTAATAATATTTTGCACACTATAGATTAATATTATACAAATAACAAAAAGCCATATAAAAAGACTTTTATATGGCTTTTATATAACTTTTAAACTTATAACTATAGAGGTTTAACTCTCATAGTTTGATCTCTTCTTGGACCTACTGATACTATTGAAATTCTAGTTTGAGTTAATTCTTCAATTCTTTCTAAGTACTTTCTTGCATTTGGATGTAATTCTTCATAGCTTCTTGCTTCTGCTACACTTTCATCCCATCCATCAAATTCTTCATATATAGGTTCACATTTAGCTAAATCTTCTAAGCTAGCAGGGAAGTAATCTATAACTTCGTCGTTGAATTTATATCCAACACACATCATAACTTTTTCTAAACCTGCTAATGTATCTATCTTAGTTACAGCCAATGAAGTTAATCCACTAACTCTAACTGAAGTCTTTAATATAACTATATCAAGCCAACCACATCTTCTTGATCTACCTGTAGTTACTCCATATTCGTGACCCTTTTCTCTGATCCATTCTCCTGTTTCATTTTCTAATTCTGTTGGGAAAGGTCCTTTACCTACTCTTGTAGTGTAAGCTTTAGCTATACCTACAGCATTAGTAATCATGTTTGGTCCTATACCAACACCATTAGCTACTCCCCCTGCAGTTGTATTTGATGATGTTACGTATGGATATGTTCCATAATCTATGTCTAATAACATTCCTTGTGCACCTTCAAATAAAACTGTTTTATCTTCTTTAATTTCATTATAAACTCTAACTGATGTATCTCTAACAAATGGTTTTAATTTTTCACCATACTTAGAGTATTCATCATATATTTCATCAAAATTTAAAGCTTCTCCACCAAGAACATTAACTATATATTTATTTTTCATTTCTATGTTAGCCATAAGCTTTTCTTTAAATACTTCTTTATCTATAAGATCACAAACTCTTATACCACATCTTTCAAACTTATCAGTATAACAAGGACCTATTCCTTTTCCTGTAGTTCCTATATCATTTTTTCCTCTAGCTTTTTCTTTTAATTTATCTAAAACCTTATGATATGGCATAATAACATGTGCTCTATCGCTAACTATTAGCTTTTCTGGAGTTACTTTAACCCCTTCTTCTTGTAAGTAATCAATTTCTGAAAAGAAAGCTATAGGATCTACAACTACACCATTTCCTATTACATTAAGCTTTTCATCGTGTAATATACCTGATGGTATTAAGTGAAGTTTATATTGTCTATCTCCAACTTCTACTGTATGACCTGCATTGTTACCACCTTGATATCTAACAACTACATTTGCTTCTTCAGCTAAGTAGTCTGTCATCTTTCCTTTACCTTCGTCTCCCCATTGAGCTCCTAAAACAATAAATGCTGACATTTATACATTGCCTCCTTTTAAGACATACTAATGAATCATATTACATTATGCTCACCTATAACATGGTATCAAAGTAATTATAAAATTTCAATGTTTTTACGAATATTTTTTTGCCTTATATAGTCATAATTCGTATAATAATATTATAAATAAATTTTTTGGAGGAGTCATATTATGAGTATATATGAAGAGTCACTAAAATTTCATAAAGAATTAAAAGGTAAGTTAGAAGTAACTTCAAGAGTTAAAATTACTAATGAAAAAGATTTATCACTTGCTTATACACCTGGTGTTGCTGAGCCATGTAGAGAAATACATAAAGATCCATCTACAGCCTATTTATATACTAGAAAGTGGAATACTGTTGCTGTTATTTCTGATGGTACTGCTGTTTTAGGACTTGGAGATATTGGACCTTTAGCTTCTTTACCTGTTATGGAAGGTAAATCTATATTATTTAAAGAATTTGCTGATGTAGATGCTTTTCCTATAGTTCTTGATACTAAAGAAGTTGATGAAATAGTTGAAACTGTAGTTAGAATTGCCCCTACTTTAGGTGGAATAAACTTAGAAGATATATCTGCTCCTAGATGTTTTGAAATAGAAAAAAAATTAAAAGAAAAATTAAATATACCTGTTTTCCATGATGACCAACACGGAACTGCTATTATAGTTTTATCAGGATTAATAAATGCATTAAAAATAGTTAATAAAAATATTGAAGATTTAAAAATCGTTGTTAACGGTGCAGGCTCAGCTGGAACTGCAATAACTAAACTTTTATTATCTTATGGTGCTAAAAATATAGTTATTTGTGATAGAGACGGTGCTTTAAATAGAGATACTACTTATTCAAATAAATATTTTGAAGAATTATCTCAAATTACTAACCCTAATAACGAATCTGGAATATTAAAAGATGTTATTAAAAATGCCGATGTGTTTATAGGTGTTTCAGCTCCTAATATTGTATCTAAAGAAATGGTATCATCTATGAATTCAGATGCTATATTATTTGCCATGGCTAATCCAACCCCTGAAATATTCCCTGACGATGCAAAAGAAGCTGGAGCTAAAGTAATTGGTACTGGTCGTTCTGATTTTCCTAATCAAATAAATAATGTTTTAGCCTTCCCTGGAATATTCAGAGGTGCTCTAGATGTTAGAGCAACTGAAATAAATGAAGAAATGAAAATAGCAGCCGCTTATGCAATTGCTAACTCAGTTTCAGATGAAGAACTTAACCCTAATTATATAATTCCAAAAGCATTTAACTTAAATGTTCAAAAAAGAGTTGCTGAAGCTGTTAAAGAAGCTGCAATCAAAAGCGGAGTTGCAACTATATAATAATAAAAAAAGTATTAGGTCAAAAAATCTAATACTTTTTTACTTCTTATTCTTCTATATAAGTTATTAATATTTGTCCAATAGTTTTATCATGTGAATATATATTTCCCCATTCTTTACCATCAGTACAGTCATTAGGAAGAGAAAAAGATAAATGTTCTTCTTTAACGTAAGGCTTAACTAAATTATACAACTCTTTATAATTTATATGTTTCATTACTTTTGAAACGCTTGCGCTATCTTCACCCAATTCTTTAACTTCAATCCTATACATTCTTATCCCCCTGAATATATTGATTAATATATTATATTTTTATACCCATTAAAAATTGATAAAAATAAGCTGTATCAAAATCATAATTTTGATACAGCTTTATTTAAATTACATTCTTTCTACACTTTCCATACCTAATAGGTCTAATCCTTGTTCTAAAACATTTTTAACAAGATTTATTAAACTTAACCAAGATGCTTTCTTAGCTTCATCTTCTTCAGATAATATTCTTGTGTCATTGTAGAACTTATTAAAGTTATTAGATAATTCATATATAAATTCGCAAATTTTATGAGGTGCTCTATCTCTAAAGCTTAACTCTATAACTTCATTGAATTTAGATAATTGAAGCATTAACCCTCTTTCTGATTCGCTTTGAGGTACTAAAATACTATTTTCAGCATTAAATCCTTCTGATTTATTTAGTATAGATTTAATTCTTACTATTGTATATAAAATATATGGTCCTGTATTTCCTTCAAAAGAAGCAAATCTATCTATATCAAATACATAATCCTTAGATGCTTGATTTGATAGATCACCGTATTTTAATGCAGCTAAACCAACCTTTGAAGAAATTTCTTCAACATCTTCTTCTGCAATATTTTTGTTATCCTTAAGTTTCTCTTTACCTGCTTCTTTAATCATATTTATTAAATCTGCAAGTCTCATTACTCCACCTTCACGAGTCTTAAATGGCTTTCCATCTTTTCCATTCATAGTACCAAATCCTATGAAATCTAAAACAGTATCTTCATGTGCTATTCCAGATTTCTTAGCTGCTCTAAAGAATTGTTCATAGTGAAGTCCTTGTCTCTTATCTGCTAAGTATATTATTTCATCAGCCTTCATATCTCTAACTCTTTCTACAACTGTAGCTAAGTCAGTAGTTCCATATAAAGATGCTCCATCTGATTTTAATAATAATAGTGGTGGAACTGGACTCTTATCAGTTTCTTCACTTACATCAAATACTAAAGCCCCTTCACTTTCTTTTGCAAATCCTTTTTCTTTTAATTCTTCTATCATTGCTGGAATAAACTTTTGAGCATCACTTTCACCATTCCATAATTCAAAATCAACATCTAATGCTCCATAGTTTTTCTTTAAGTCAGTAACTGAAACATTTAATATATGCTTCCATAAAGCAACATATCCTCTTCTACCTTGTTGAAGTTCAACAGTAGCTTGTTTAGCCGCTTCCATTACTTTCTCATCGCTCTTAGCTAGCTTACTTGCATATGGATATATATCTTCAAGTTCATCTATTGTGAATGGTGCTTCTGTTGGATATTCTCCAGTGAAGCTCTCATCAAAGTATGGTAAAGATGGATTTCTTCTTTCAACTTCAGATATTACCATACCCATTTGAAGACCCCAATCCCCTAAATGAACATCTCCAATAACATTATGTCCTAAGAACTTTGCAATTCTTTTTATACTTTCCCCTATTATTGCTGATCTTAAATGTCCAATGTGTAGTGGTTTCGCAACATTTGCTCCGCCATAATCAACAACTATCTTCTTAACTTCTGTAGCTTTTGAAACTCCAAAATTCTCATCTTTATTCATATCATTGATGTATCCTATTAAGAATTCATCATTAATATTCATATTGATAAATCCAGGTGCAACAGCTTCTAATTTAGAAAACATTTTGTTATCATTTAATTTTTCAACAACCTCTTGAGCTATTATCATTGGAGCTTTCTTGTGCTTCTTAGCGTTTGCTAAAGCCCCGTTACATTGATATTGGCATAAATCAGGTCTATTTGATACATTAACCTTTCCTGTTTCTCTTTCGTATCCTAGCTCTTCAAAAGCATTTTTAACTACTTCATTTATTTCATCAATAAATAATTTCATAACTTTACCTCCTGATTTTTTCTATTAAAATATAAAAAATCCGTCTCCTTTCATACAAAGAGACGGAATATTTCCGCGGTACCACTCAATTTAACTAAAAACTTAGTTCACTCAAAACCTTAACGCAGTTAACGGCATACCCTTATATAAATCTCTTTATACTTAAGTAGCTTCTCCAAGTTCCTCTTCCTTACTCAGTATTTTATAGGGCTTACACTCTACCCCTACTCGCTGCAAAATACTATTGAATAAGTACTCTTCTTTTCATAGAATTTTTATATTTTTAATTATTTCATTTTTTAAATAATATATTCATTATCTTATATTATATATTTTAAAATCATATATTACCACAATTAATTTTTAATTGCTTTATATATTACATATTCTTTGATTTCTCTGCACATTTTTCAACTGCACTTATAACTGTATTTCTAAATCCATTCTTTTCAAGATCTATTACAGCTTCAATTGTTGTTCCACCTGGAGAACAAACTTCATCTTTTAATACTCCTGGATGCTTTCCTGTTTCTAAAGCTAATTTTGCTGAACCTAGTATACTCTGCTCTGCTAACTTATAAGCTTTAGTCCTAGGAATCCCCAGTTTAACAGCAGCATCCGCCATTGCTTCTATAAACATAAATACATAGGCTGGAGATGAGCCACATAAAGCTATAAATGCATGAAAATCTTTCTCTTCAAGTATTTCATACTTTCCAAATGAATTATATAATTTTCCTACATATTCTAACTCATCTAAAGTTACATTTTTGTTTGGACAAATTGCTGACATACCTTCTCCAACTAATGCTGGTGTATTAGGCATTGTTCTAACAACCTTAACTTCTTTTCCAAACCACTCTTCTATTTGCGCTATTGTAATTCCTGCAGCTATAGAAATAATAATCGTATCATCATTAACTTTATCTTTTATTTCTTCTATAACTTCCTTAAAGAAATATGGCTTAACAGCTAAAAATAGAATATTAGATTCTTCAGCTACTTCAGTATTAACTACTGTTGCTTTTACTTCAAATTCCTTATTTATTCTTTTAGCTGATTCTTCACCCTTTGTAGAAACTATGATATTATCATTATTTATATCTTTAGATTTAACTAATGCACCAAGCATAGCCTTTCCCATATTTCCACAACCTATAAAACCAATTTTTCTACTCATATAACCCCTCCTATATTTAGTGACAAGTGGCAACTTGCTAACTATTCTTTATGTACCAAATCTAAATCAGCAAACTTAGAGTGTGCTCCAATCCAAGCCATTTTAACTGTTCCAACTGGGCCGTTTCTTTGTTTAGCTATAATACATTCTCCGATACCTTTTTCTTCAGTTTCTTTATTATAGTATTCATCTCTATATAAGAACATAACAACGTCGGCATCCTGCTCAATTGATCCTGATTCTCTTAAGTCTGATAGCATAGGTCTGTGGTCAGCTCTTTGTTCCGGTGCACGAGATAACTGTGATAATGCAATTACTGGACATTCCATTTCTTTTGCCAAGGCCTTAATAGATCTTGATATTTCAGATACTTCTTGTTGTCTGTTATCACTACCAGCACTACCTGACATAAGCTGTAAGTAGTCAATAAGTATCATATCAATACCATGCTCCATTTTTATTTTTCTACACTTAGATCTCATATCCATAACACTAATACCAGCAGTATCATCTATATAGATTCTAGCCTTTGCTAAAGGACCTGTTGCTCTTGCAATTCTTTCCCAGTCATCATCCTCTAAATTACCTGTTCTAAGCTTTAACATATCTACATTAGCCTGTGAGCATAAAAGCTTATATGCTAATTGCTCCTTAGACATTTCCAGAGAAAATATAACTACACTTTTTCCTTCTTTTAAAGCAGCATTTTCTGCAATATTTAATGAGAATGTTGTTTTTCCCATAGATGGTCTGGCAGCAATAAGTACCATATCACCTTTTTGGAATCCAGATGTTTTAGCATCTAAATCCTTAATACCAGATCCAACCCCTGTTATAGCTCCTCTATTATTAAATAATCTTTCGATTTCTAAAAAACCTCTTTCAAGCACATTAGAAAGTGGTTCATATTCTTTAGAGTCCTTCTTCTCTGCTATATCAAAAACCTTTTTTTGAGCTAAATCTATTACCTTTTCAACATCTCCACCACTATTATAACTTTCCTCAATAATAGATGTAGATGCTTTTATCAACTTTCTTAAAGTAGATTTCTCTTCCACTATTTTTATATATGAACTTAAATTAGCTGTTGTAGGAACAGATGCACTTAACTCAGATATATAAGTAACTCCACCAGCCTTATCTAACATATCAGTAGTCTTTAAATACTCTAATATAGTTACTAAGTCTACGGCCATATCTTTAGCATACATTTCCTTTATAGCCTTATATATAGCTTTATGTCCATCTCTATAAAAATCATCTTCATTAAGCTTTTCTAAAACTTGAGCAATGGCACTTTTATCTATTATCATTGCCCCTATAACGGACTGCTCTGCTTCTATACTTTGTGGTAAACTTCTCATCATAGGTGCTTCCATAAATAATCCACCTCCCAATTTTCTATTATAATCTCCACTTCTTTTTCTATATAACTTATTATAGCAGAATGAATTCAATTTACTATGTCATTTGTATAATAAATTTATTTCTTCACATAATAAAATTAAGCTTCCTATAAAGGAAGCTTAATCTACATTACTTCTCAAATACTATCTCCATTAGTTCCTCTATATGACTTATAGATTTAACTTCAATATCTTCAAGTCCTAGAGGAACTTCTTTTTCATTATCTTTAGGGACAGCAACAAGTTTAATTCCTTTTCTTCTAGCCCCGTATATCTTTTCAAATATACCTCCAACAGGCTTAACTTTTCCTCTTAAAGAAATTTCTCCTGTGATAGCAACGTCTTGACGAATTGGTCTTTCTGTAAGAGCACTTATTATACAAACTGTAATAGCAGCTCCAGCTGATGGTCCATCAATTTGACCACCACCAATTACATTAACATGGACATCATAATCCTTTATATCCTTATCTGTAATCTTTCTAATTACAGATGCCGCATTAAATACAGAATCTTTTGCCATAGAACCTGCAGTATCATTAAACTTAATAGTTCCATGACCCTTTTTCTTAGCCGGGAATACTGTTGACTCTATTTCTATTGTAGAACCTAAGAATCCACTTACTCCTAGTCCATATACATGACCAACTTCATATTTATCTAAATTATCTAATCTTTCAAATGGAGAATATCTTCCTATTGAAATAACTTCCTCAACATCTTTTAAAGTTATTCTATTACTTACTTCATCACCATTTGTATTAAATAGTGAATATCCATATGCATCAGATAGTATATTTACAGCTTTTCTACCTTCAATAGTATATTGGCTTATTAATTTTCCAACTCCATCCTCTAGTTCTACATTTAACTTTTCAGATGCATTATTAACTATACCCTCTATATCTTTTGAAGATAATGGTTCAAAATACACCTCTGTACATCTAGATCTTAATGCTGGATTTATCTGACTTGGATCTTTTGTAGTTGCACCTATTAAAACAAAATCAGCTGGTGCTCCTTTTTCAAATAAATATCTTATATATTCAGGAATATTTTCATCATCTGGATCATAATAAGAAGATGAGAATTCTACTCTCTTATCTTCTAATACCTTTAATAATTTATTTTGAAGTATATCATCTAATTCACCAATTTCATCGATAAATAATACTCCACCATGAGCCTCAGTAACTAATCCTGTCTTTGGTTCTGGTACACCTACTTCGGCTAAATCTCTTTTACTCCCTTGATATATAGGATCATGCACTGATCCTAATAAAGGATTTGTTATTTCTCTTGGATCCCATCTTAATGTAGTTCCATCAACTTCAACAAACTTTGAATCATCATCAAAAGGCGTAAATCTTAGTTTTTTAGCAGCTTCTAATGCAAGTCTTGCTGCTGAAGTTTTACCTACTCCAGGTGGCCCATAAAGAATTATATGTTGAGGATACGGTGAAGACATCTTTGATATTAATGATCTTACTGCTCTCTCTTGACCAACTATTTCATCAAAGTTTTCAGGTCTTAAAAGTGACATAACATTTTTATTAATATGCTTTGCATCTAACTTTTCTAACCTTTCTAACTTTGCTGTAGTCTTTGTATTTTCTTTTCCCTTTTGCTTTTTAATTATAGACAATTTAAGTTCATCCATAAACTTATCTTGTCTCTCAACTAAAGCCTTTTCTACTTCTGATTCTATTTTATTTTGAACATATTTTTTAGCTATATTTTCTGATATCCAATAGATAACATCCTCTAATACTTCTTGAGCTGTTTCATCTGTCGGAACAACCTTTGCTCCATTCCCATCAGATGCTATAACATTTAATGCATATATTCTTTCATTTATATCTGTTGAGTTAACATATTTTTGTAGCTTAAATCTTACTGTTCTAGCTCTAATTGCACCTTCATCTAAAACATTTTTAAGAACATCAAATAATACATTAACCTTTGCTTCTATTGGTAAGTCACTTGTTAGAATTCCTTCTAAGTTAACCCCTTCGTTATATAAATTCAATGTTAATCCTCCTTATTGCTTAGGAACAATAATAACTTTCATCTTTGTAGATACTTCTGGATATAATTTTACTTCTACTTCATATTCTCCAGCAACCTTTATAGTATTTACAACAATTTTCTTTTTATCTATTGATAAGTTAAATTTATTGTTAATTACTTCAGCTATATCTTTATTAGTTATTGCTCCAAATAATCTTCCGTTATCTCCTGCCTTAGCATCTATAGTAACTTCCTTACCTTTTAATTCAGCAGCTAACTTTTGAGCTGCTTCTAATTCAGCAAGCTTCTTTTTTCTTTCATTTTCTTTTTTGGCATTAACAACATGTAATGCATTAGCTGTTGCTTCTTCTGCTAATTTCCTAGGAAATAAATAGTTTCTTGCATATCCATCTGATGCTTCTATAACATCGCCTTTTTTACCCATTTTTTTAACGTCTTGTAATAAAATTACCTTCATATTATACACCTATCCTTTAATCTTTTATTCTTTAAGCTCTAAATGCTTCTTTATTGCCTCTTTTAGCATGTATCTTGCTTCATCCATTGTTTCATTTACTTTTGCACCAGCCATATTCATATGACCACCACCACCAAGCTCTTCTAATATAACTTGAACATTGACTTCGCCTGTGGATCTACCACTTATAGTAATAGCATTATTTATTTCACATAAAACAAAGCATACATCAATTCCTGATATCCCTAATAACTCGTCGGCGGCTCGTGCAACAATTACAGTATTATTTACTTGGCTAGGACAAACAGCTATAGCTAAATTATCATAAACTTCAGCACTTTTAATAGTTTCTGAAATTAATAAATAATCTTCTAAACTATCAGTAAACATCTTTTTAACCTCTATAGTATCTGCACCTAAAGATCTTAAAAAAGCTGCAGCATCAAAGGTTCTTACTCCAGATTTAAATTGGAATCCCTTAGTATCCATAAAAATTCCACCTAAAAGTCCCTCTGCTTCAACCTTCGAAATTCTTGGTTTCTGTAACATATACTGTATTAATTCAGTTACCATCTCTGATGTAGAAGATGCATAAACTTCTATATAGTTTAGCAACGCCCCTTCTATTATGTCAGGGCTTCTTCTATGATGATCTATGATTATCTTTCTATTAATTTTTTCAACTATACTTAAATTATTCACATATCCTTTATTATGAACATCAACTATTATTAATAACGTCTTATCGTTTATTGCTTTTTCAGCTTCAGAACTAGAAATTAGTAAATTATCATATTTACTATCACTCTTAAGCTTATTCATATAATAATCAATAGCATTAATATCATTATCAATTATAACATTACAACTCTTTCCTAATTGTCTTATAGCTGACCATAATCCAACTGATGCTCCAAAAGAATCCATATCAGGATTTTTATGACCTATTATAAGTATATTACTACTTTCAAAAATCAATTCTCTTAAAGCTTGTGCTATTACTCTAGCTCTAACTCTAGTTCTTTTTTCAAGTTCACGGGAATTTCCACCAAAGAAGCTTATCTTTTCATTATTTTTAATAACTACTTGATCCCCGCCTCTACCTAATGCTAATTCTCTAGCCGTCATTGCATTGTTATAATTTTCTTGCGAATTATCTCCACCGCTACCTATTCCAATACTTAAAGTAACTTCTAACTTATTACCCCTATCAATATTTGATATTTCATCTAATATGCTAAACTTACAATTAATTTCATCATTAATATATTTATCTTTTACTGATAAACAATATTTATTATATTCATATTTAATAATCATAGACTTTAATTTTTTACTATATGAATTTATAGTTTTTTCTACCTCTGCGGCTAACATTGGTCTATTTGCTTCATCAGTTACCTCTAATGCCTCTGATAAATTGTCTACTTCTATTAACATTATACTTTCTCTAGTTGAATATAAATCTCTTAAGTTACTTACTTCATTAAAATATACCATATACTTTTGTTTGACATATATCTCATTTTCATTGCTTATGCTAGTTGCATATATGCTATAAAAAGAATCTTTTATCTTTACTCTTTGTTTTAGATCCTTATCGCACTTTAATAATTTTTGCAAATCAAGATTTCTACCTATACTAAGTATATTTTGCTCTTGCAGATCTAATAAATTTAATTCTTCTTTTAATCTCTTATTAGCCCAAAGTATATTACCCTCATTATCAATTAAAGCTAATGGATATAACATATTAGAAATATTATCATTTATATTTGCTTTAATCTTTGTAGTTAAAGTATTAACCTTTTCATCATATAGATCTTTATCAATATCTAAATATGCATTACATGCTACATATATTATTAGAATTACACTTGCTAAATAAAACTCTTTAATATAATAAAGTATTATCACTAAAATAGTAATTGCAATTGATATTAATAATTTACTATACCTTTTGAGCTTTTTTTTCATAAAAGCCTCCTAAATTTTATATTAATAACGTCCCTTGATATGATTTTGAAGCTTCGTTAAGCTCTTACCTTCCTTTTCATATTCATGTTCTTCAGCTATTCCTAATTTTAATTTTTTTCTCATTTCATCATCGACTTCGCTACAGCTATATCCCAATTTTTGTGCTAGTACATATAAAATTAAAATTGCTCCGGCTATACAGTTTAATATAGAATCTTTAGCTACATTAGTGCCTCTTGTTAAAAGTGAAAAAAACTCACCTATAATACATAATAAACTAGCTTTAAGCTCTTCTATAATTTTAATATTAGCCATAATATTTAGCTCTTCTTTTTTCTTCACTAAATTCTCACCTCTATTCAATACCTTGTATCTTTATTTTAATTATTTTTCTTTATTAATGCAACTAAATAGGGGTTCGAATTACAAATTATGTAATTATTTTAAAATATAAAAATAAAAGCCCCTGAAAACCAGGGGCTAGTAAACTTATTACTATTCAGTTGTGAATGGTAATAAAGCTATGTTTCTTGATCTCTTGATAGCATCTGTTAATTGTCTTTGATGCTTAGCGCAAGTACCAGAAATTCTTCTTGGAAGAATCTTACCTCTTTCTGTAACAAACTTTCTTAGCTTGTTGATATCTTTGTAATCTATTGATTCAGCTTTATCTACACAGAAAGCACATACTTTTCTCTTAGATCTTCTCATTTTTCCAGATCTTTTCATTTCTCTCATGATGTTCCCTCCTTATAAAATAATTAGACTTTTTTTTAAAATGGCATATCACCATCATCTACTGGAGTCATGTCTCCAAATCCCATATCAGGACCTTCTGCTGGAGCACCCCATGCGTTATCAGAATTTCTTGAGTATGAATTATTATTACCTTCACTAGCACCAGAACCTATGAACTCGAAACTTTCTACAGCTACATCAGTAGTGTATCTTTTAGTTCCATCTTGAGCATCATAACTACCTGTTCTTATGCTTCCAGTAACAGCAATTTGTCTACCCTTTGTAAGATATTGTGTAATTGTTTCTCCAGTTTTTCCAAATGCTACACAATTTATAAAATCTGTTTCATCTTTTTTAAATTGTCTATTTATAGCAACAGTAAATCTACAAACTGCAGTACCGCTACCTGCTGCATATCTTAATTCTGGATCTTTAGTAAGTCTACCAATAAGTATAACTTTATTCATTTCAATACACCTCTTACGCTTCGTTTTTAACGATTATGTGTCTTATAACACCATCAGTAATTCTGAAAACTCTGTCTAACTCTTTTGGTAATTCAGGATTAGCTTCGAAGTTAATTAAAGTGTAGTAACCTTCGTTAACTTTGTTTATTTCGTAAGCAAGCTTTCTCTTACCCCAGAAATCAACATTTTCAACTTTTCCTCCACCGTTTTCTATAACACCTTGGAATTTTTCGATTCCAGCCTTAACAGCCTCTTCATCTAATGATGGGTGTAATATAAATATAGTTTCGTACTTTCTCATCATTTTCACCTCCTTTGGACTAACGGCTACATTTTACTGTAGCAGGGATTACAATTTTAGATTTTATCACTTTATTCTACTCTTTTCAAGTATTTTTATTTCAATTATTAGATTTAACAACCTTTTTTGCATCTTTTTGGAATTTAAGACGTGGTATCATAACAATTCTGCCACATCCAACACACTTTATTTTAATATCAGCACCTAATCTTATTACCTCAAACTCTTTGCTACCACAAGGATGTTGCTTTTTCATTTCAACAATATCACCTAAATCAAATATTTCAATCATATTTATACCCCCTAAATATTATTTTTTATTTATAATAGCTGTTTTTGGATAGGGAATTTCTATTCCAGCTTCATCTAAGGCTACTTTTATATCTTTTCTTAGTTCCCTTTCCATTTCCCACTGACTTAATGGCTCTGCTCTACCAATAACTCTAATGGTTACTCCTGAAGCATTTAAAGAAAGTACTCCTAACACTTCAATTTCACCTCTTAATTTATCTTGATGTTTTTCCTTAAATAAACCATTAGTCCTCTTAATAACTTCTATAGCTTCATCTATATTTTCTTCATAAGCTATTTCAACATCAACTATAAATCTTATATCTCCTCTTGAATGATTTGTTACTTCTAACACAGAGCCATTTGGTATTAAATGCAGATCACCTGTAAAATCTCTTAAAATAGTTGTTCGTATACCAATACTCTCTACTATTCCGGAAAACTCTCCAATAGTTACATGATCCCCAACCCCATATTGATCTTCAAATAACACAAAAAATCCATTAATAATGTCTTTTACTAGACTTTGTGCTCCAAGACCTATGGCAAATCCTCCAGCACTTGCTAATGCCACGGGTATTTTAGCTAGGATATCATATAACATAGCCCCTATACCTATTATATACACTGTATACTTTAAAATACTTTTTAATACCTCTCCTATAGTCAATGCTTTCTGAGGTTCTAAAGAAAAGCTAGTCTTACTAGCAACTTGCCTATCAACAAACTTCTTTATAAGTTTGTTTCCTATTCTTATTGAAAAATACATTATAAAAGATATAAATATAATAGATATAATTTTTTCAATTATGGCATCTATATCTATTCTCTTACTAAAAAAATCAAATATGCTTTTACTTATAATAGCTAAATCAGTAAATCCATACATAGAGTGATTCACCTCTTGATCTATTTAATTAGTACATAATTAGCTTCTTCTTTTTTGTATATATTCTTAAACTCAACTGTATTGTTATTAATTATTTCATTTACTTTTTCTTCTTCTTCTTCTTCTATCCTAATACAAATACCACAACTTTGGGTAATTAAAGTTGGTGTAGGCATTATTCTAAACTTGTAGTTTAATCCATTTAACTTTTGTTCTGCAGACATTGCATCATGAGTATTTTTAAATACTATAATATAATAATTCATTTTACTATCCCCTTCCTAAAATATATATAATTATATTATATATATTTTTATTTTTTAATAAATATATTTAAATATTCCTACTTTAAAATTACATATTTTTCTAAATGTTTATTGCAATTTTATTTATTTATCTTATTATAATATAAGAAACAATATTTTACGTATATATAGAAGGAGAAAATAATGAAGGTATATTTAGATAACGGAAGTACATCATTTCCAAAGCCAAAAATTGTAGCCGATTCAATATATAACTACTTAACAAATGTGGGAGGTAATCCCGGAAGAGCAAATCATTCTAATGCATTAGAAGCAAATAGAGCATTATATATGGCTAGGGAAGAGATTTGTAATTTTTTTAATTATGATAAACCTGAAAATGTAATATTTACAAATAATATCACATCATCATTAAATATTTTATTAAATGGTGTAATAAAATCAGGTGATCATATAATCACTTCCTCTATGGAACATAACTCAGTTATTAGACCTATATATAACTTAAAGAATATCTTAAATATTGATATAGATATAGTTCAAGCGAATTCACTTGGAATCGTAGATATAAATGATATAAAAAATTTAATTAAACCAAATACCAAATTAATAGTCATGACTCATGCCTCAAATGTTGTAGGCTCTATTCAACCGATAAAACAAATAGGTGACTTATGTAATGAACTTGGTATATTCTTTATATTAGATAGCGCTCAAAGTGCTGGTGTACTGGATATTAACTTTAAAGAGTTATCTTTAAGCGCTTTAGCCTTTACTGGCCATAAAAGTCTGCTAGGCCCTCAAGGAATAGGCGGTTTTATTATTGATGATAAATTAAACGAAGTCTGTCATCCTTTAATTCTGGGAGGCACTGGTAGTTTATCCCACTCATTAACTCAACCTGACTTCTTACCAGATAAATTTGAATCTGGAACCTTAAATATTCCGGGAATAATAGGATTGCATGAAGCAATAAAGTTTATTAAATCTGAAGGCTTAAATACAATTTATGAACATAATAGCTATTTGAGATCTTATTTAATAGCTGGAATTCTTAATATTCCTAACTATACAATAAGCGGTGCCTTAGACAGAAAGTCTGCAACCTCTTGCGTATCAATAACACACTCTAAATTAGATGTTAGTGAACTATCTTATATTTTGGAATCTGACTTTAATATTAGCAATAGAAGTGGTTTACATTGTGCTCCATTAGCTCATAAAACCATAGGTACTTATCCTAATGGAACTGTTAGACTTAGCTTAGGATACTTTAATACATTAGAAGAAATTAAATATACTATAGATTCTTTAAATAAAATAAATTCAATTTACAAGTAAATTTTTCATTTTTGAATAAGTTATATTATTCTTGTCTATACTTTCAATAAGGAGGTTGTGACATGGATAATTGTTTTTGTATAGATTCACTATCCCCTAATTCTTCTCATGAATTAGGGGAATATTTATATATTAAACTTAAAGATATTTTTATAGAAAATAGGCCAATAATATTTTTATGTATTGGTACTGATAGAGCTACTGGTGACTCCTTAGGTCCCCTAATAGGATATAAGCTTAAAAATATTAAAAGAAAAAATATTTACATCTATGGTTCTTTAGAATATCCTGTTCATTCTATTAATCTATCTGAAGTTCTAAATAAAATTAAATCTAATTTTATAAACCCTTTTATTATTGGAATAGATGCCTCTCTTGGTAATGTTCAAAATATAGGAAAAATATTTGTTGAAGATTCTCCCCTTCATCCTGGCTTAGCTTTAGACAAAGCTTTACCTGAAGTTGGTGAAATGAATATAAAAGGTGTGGTTAATATATCTGGTAATTTAGATTTCATGATGTTACAAAATACTAGATTATTTGTTGTTATGTCTTTGGCTGATTGTATTTCAAATGCCATAAGTTATTTTATTAATAAAGCTTTATCAAATAATACCTTAATATCTTATGATTAAAAATTTACTATACTTAATTTTTATTAAATGTAATTAATAATAAAAAGGCGGTTATTTTTTAATAACCACCTTTTTTGTTATCTAATTTTTACTATTAATAGCTTCATTTAAAACATGTAATTCTTCCTCTGATAAGTCATATCTTGATATTCCCTTATCTATTGGTTTAGCATATGTAGTACTATCATGTCTAGAATATATTCCAGTTATAATAACACCATCATTATATGAATCTAATATAGCAATTGAAAAACTTAAATCACTACCAACATCTTCAAAAGCCTTATATCTCATTATAGCAATTTTATTAACACAACCTTTTAACTCTTGTGAAAGATTTCTACATTCATCAATTGCTTCTTGTGATTTATTTAATGCTTTTTCAATATTATCTAGATTATCGCTAAGCGCTTGCTCTAAATTCTTATTGTTAACGCCTCGCATCATCTTTCTGTATTTTTTTTCTAATTTTTTTACAGATGCTAATAATAACATTGTAATTATAAAAAGTAACAATGTTATTACTGCCAATGCTATTATTATTAAGATTGAATATTCATTAATCATATTTATTATGCTGTCCATTTATGCTACTTCCCTTCAAATGTTTCACGTGAAACATTTTATAAATTAATTATCTCTAATATTCTTTGTAAATCCTCTTCAGAGTAGTATTCAATCTCTATTTTACCCTTATTATTTTTATTTGTAATATTTACTTTAGTTCCAAAGTAATTTTCTAATTTATAAGTTATATCCTTATAATATGGATTAGTTTCATTTGATGATTTTGATTTACTTCTTGTAGGACTGGTCTTTAACTTTCTTATTAAAATCTCCAATTCCCTTACAGACAATTTATCATCAATAACACTTTGTGCTAATTCACATTGAACCTTACTATCAGTTATTCCTAATAAAGCTCTACCATGTCCTTCTGATATTACACCTTCAATAATATACTGTTGAACATCTTCACTAAGATTTAATAATCTTAAAGTATTAGTTATTGTAACACGTGACTTTCCTATTCTTTTGCTTAGTTCTTCTTGTGTTAAGTTAAAATCGTTTATTAATTTTTTATATGCTAATGCTTCTTCAATAGAATTTAAATCTTCTCTTTGAATATTTTCAATTAATGATATTTCTAAAATTTGTTTTTCAGTTAAATTCATTATTATTGCAGGTACCTCTTTAAGTCCAATTAATTTAGCCGCTCTCCATCTTCTTTCTCCTGCTACAATAATGTATTCATTATTAACTTTCTTTAATACTAATGGTTGTATTATTCCATTACTTTTAATTGATTCTGCTAATTCCAATATTTTTTCATCATCAAAAGATCTTCTTGGTTGCTCTTCATTACTCTTAATTAAATTGATATCTATTGATATAGAACCTTTATCTCTATCATCATCAGTTTTTTCTAACTTAGTATCTAATGTACTTAAAATAGTATCTTCTGGTATAAGAGCATTTAGACCTTTACCTAATCCAAATTTTTTACTCATATCTTTACATCTCCTACTGCTTACTTAAAAATTCTTTTGCAAAACGTTTATAAGCATCTGCTCCTTTACACTTTTCATCATAAAGCATAATTGGTAAACCAAAACTTGGCGCTTCTGCTAATCTTATATTTCTAGCAATAGTTGTTTTATATACTTTATCATTAAAGAATTTTTTTGCTTCTTCATATACTTCATTACTTAAATTAGTTCTATAATCATACATAGTCATAACTACGCCTTCTATATCTAACGATTTATTTAGTGATTTTTTTACTAATTGTACTGTATTAATTAACTGCCCTACCCCTTCTAATGCATAAAATTCACATTGTATAGGTATTAATACTGAATCAACTGCTGTTAAAGCATTAATTGTTAAGACACCTAATGATGGTGGGCAATCTATAAATACAAAATCATATTGATCTTGTATAGATGAAATTTCCCTTAAAAGAATAGTTTCCCTATCTTTCACACCAATTATCTCAACTTCCGCACCTGCTAATTCCATAGTGGATGGTGCTATGTATAAATTAGTAATTAATTCACTTTTTATAATAACATCCTTTAACGGTACATTTGCTGTAAGTACATCATACATGGAATGCTCTAAATCTCTTTTATCTATCCCGAACCCACTTGTTGTATTTCCCTGAGGATCAATATCAATAGTTAATACTTTATAACCTTCCATTGCCAAATACGCACATAAATTAATATTAGTAGTAGTTTTTCCTACTCCACCCTTTTGATTAAAAATACATATTTTTTTCATATAAAGCCCTATTTTAGGACTTCACCCCCTTCCCATATTTATATTATATATATTTTTTTACAATAATTAAAGGTAGACACACTAAATTCAACGTAAATTTTGTATAAATGTTTCACGTGAAACATAAAAAAAGCACTCTTTAGAGTGCCTTTTTTACTTATTTTTAGGGATAGAAACTGTTATTTCAATACATTCTTCTTTATCTTGAAGCTTGTATTCCGCTGGAATATTAAATTTACTTAATACTTGCTTTATAGTATTAACATATAACTTTCCAGGTAAAACACCTTTTCCTTTTCTCTTTTTCATTTGTTCGCCAGCTAACTTCAATAATTCTGTATTAATTAACTCTTCTGTCTTTTTTACATTTAAAGAATTTGCTATTACCTTTTTTATAACTTTTAATTGTAACTTTTCATTCGGTAAACTCAATAATGCTCTTGCATGTCTTTCTGTTAGATTATTTTCAAGACATAGTATTCTCACTTCTTCACTTAGCTTAAGTAATCTTAATTTATTAGCTATAGTAGATTGTTTTTTACCCATTCTTTTAGCTAATTCCTCTTGAGTAAACTTATGATCATTAATTAAGTTATAATATGCCTCAGCTTCTTCTATGAAATTTAAATCTTCTCGTTGTAAATTTTCTAATAATGCAATTTCTGCTGATTGAGTATCTGTAATTTCAATTATATTGCATGGCACAACTTCAAGTTCTGCCATCCTAGCAGCTCTCCATCTTCTTTCTCCAGCAACTAACTCAAATTTCTCTCCCATTTTTCTTACAGTAATAGGCTGAATTATACCATGTTCTTTTATTGATTGGCTTAATTCGTTTAACGCTTCTTCATTAAAAAACTTTCTTGGCTGATATGCATTAGGAAAAATACTATCAATCTTTACGTTCATTATTTCTTTATTCATACTGTACGACCATCCCTCATAATTTGTTAACCAACAACTTATTCCACATTTTAACAACCTTATTTATTCTATTTATTTCTATATAGTTTACTTTAAATAATTTAACCTTTAATATTACATACTTAATTTATTTATTATAGTAATTATAAATTCATATTATTTCCACTAAAATAATTTTATCTTCTATCTACTACTATTGTAAAGGCTTTTTATTAACAGTTCCTGCTTTTCTAGGATAAGTCTTTGGACAATTTTTTACCTTCTTTACCTCTACTATATTATGTTTTAAATCAGTTTCTTCAATAGATATTTCTATTATTCCCTGTAATTCTCCACCTAATATTTTTATAGCATTACTTCCATTTTCAAGTTCTTCATCAATAGCAGGTCCCTTTAATGCTACAAAATAACCGCCTTTTTTTACATATGGCATACAAAATTCAGATAAAACCGCCATATTTGCTACGGCTCTTGATGTTGCAACATCAAATTTTTCTCTTAACTCTGGTTTTCTAGCTCCATCTTCTGCTCTAGAATGAATTGTTTTTACATTTTTTAAACCAAGTTCTCTAACTACAAGATTTAAAAAGTTAATTCTTTTATTTAACGAATCTAAAAGAGTTACTTCTACATTTGGATTCATAATTGCAATTGGTAGACCTGGGAAACCAGCACCTGTTCCAACGTCTATTACAGTTTTAGCATTCTTTATAGGCTCTGATTTAAAAGCCTTAATACAATCTATAAAATGCTTTTTAACAACTTCTTCATCTTCTGTTATAGCTGTTAAATTTATTTTTTCATTCCATTCTTGAAGAAGTCTCATATATTTAATAAATTGATTATATTGCAATTCTGTAAATTCTAATCCTACATCATTTGAAGCTGTCTTCATTAACTCAAAAAATTTCATTTTTAGTCCTCCTGCTTATTTCTCTTATATTGATGTTCTAAATATATTAATAAAACTGATATATCAGCTGGAGATACTCCAGATATTCTTGATGCCTGACCTATACTTACTGGTCTTATTGCACTTAATTTTTGAATAGCTTCTACTCTTAACCCTTTTACATCGCTATAATCTATATTTTCTGGTAATAACTTTTTCTCAAATTTTTTAAATTGCTTAACTTGATCTAATTGGCTAGCTATATATCCTTCATATTTAGCTATGATATTAACTTGTTCACCAATATCATCTGTATACTCTGGTCTTTCTAGATCTAATGGAGCTAGCATAAAGTAGTCTAACTCTGGTCTTTTAATTAGTTCATACATACTTATTGGTTTCTTAAGTTCTGTAGAGTTAAGTGATACTAAAAATTCATTATTTTCTCTCTTATTAGTTATTTGTAAATTCTTTAATCTTTCAACTTCGTTCTCTATATTAGATTTTCTATTTAAGAATCTATTATATCTTTCATCACTTACTAGACCAACTTTTCTTCCTATTTCAGTTAATCTAAAATCAGCATTATCTTGTCTTAATAATAGTCTATATTCCGCTCTAGATGTCATCATTCTATAAGGTTCATTAGTACCCTTAGTTACTAAATCATCAATTAGAACACCAGCATATGCATCTGAACGAGTTAGTATCATCGGCTCCTCACCTTTAATCTTTAGTGCAGCATTTATACCTGCAACAATTCCTTGTGCAGCAGCTTCTTCATATCCAGAGCTACCATTTAATTGTCCTGCCCCATATAAACCTTCTATTGTTTTAAACTCTAATGTTGGTTTCAATTGAGTTGGATCTATTGAATCATATTCTATAGCATAAGCAGTTCTTAATAATTCTACATTCTCTAATCCCTCTAATGTTCTATACATCTTTACTTGAACATCCTCTGGTAATGATGATGACATTCCCCCAACATACATTTCTAATGTATCTTCACCTTCTGGTTCTACAAATATTTGATGTCTATTTTTATCTGGGAATTTCATTACTTTATCTTCTATAGATGGACAGTATCTTGGTCCAACACCTTCAATACTACCATTATACATAGGGGATCTATCTATATTTTCCTTTATAATATTATGTGTTTCTTCATTAGTATAAGTTAACCAACAAGAAATTTGCTCTCTCTCTATATTGTCATGCATAAATGAAAATGGAACTATTTTTTTATCTCCAGGTTGTTCTATCATTTTTGAAAAATCTACAGATCTCCTATTAATTCTTGCTGGAGTTCCAGTTTTAAATCTTCTCATTTCTATTCCAAGATCCATTAAGTGTTGTGTTAATTCATTAGCTGCAGCTAATCCATTTGGTCCACTATTATAAGTTACATCTCCAATTATTATTCTTGCTCTTAAATATGTACCTGTTGTTAACACTATAGCTTTACATTTAAAGAAAGCACCATTTTTAGTTAATGCTCCAACAACCTTTCCATCTTCAACTTCAATATCAACAACTTCTAATTGTCTAACTTCTAAGTTTTCTTGATTTTCTAGAACACTCTTCATTCTATTTTGATATTTTTTTCTATCAGCTTGTGCTCTTAAAGAATGTACTGCTGGTCCTTTAGATGTATTTAGCATTCTTGATTGAATAAATGTATGGTCAATATTTACCCCCATTTCTCCACCTAATGCGTCAACTTCTCTTACTAAGTGACCTTTTGCTGTACCTCCTATATTAGGATTACAAGGCATTAAACCAATGGCATCAAGATTTAATGTACATACTAATGTCTTTAATCCCATTCTAGCTGAAGCAAGCCCCGCTTCACATCCAGCATGACCTGCACCAACTACAATTACGTCGTATTCTCCTGCATTATATCTCATTTTCTACTCCTACTTTCCTACACAGAAATCTCCAAATATTTTATTTACTAAATCCTCTTCTAATTCATCTCCTGTAATTTCATTTAAAGCTCTTAAGGATGATGTTACAAAAATAGATATTAAATCTAAATATTCATTCATTCTTACTCTATTTAATGCATTTTCTGCATTTTCTAATGCTCTAAATAATGCTTGCTTATGTCTTGAATTAGATATTATTAAACTTTCTGTATCAATTTTTCCACTAAAGAATAACTCCTTTATTGTTTCTTTTAAATCACCTAATCCAAGTTCTTCTTTAGCTGATACCTTAATTATATTTTCAAAACTATTTATCATCTTTTCATCAATTTTAGACTCTAAATCTATTTTATTTAATATAACAATACATTTTTTATCACCAACTGACTCTATAATCTCTCTATCTTCATCATCTAACTCTCTTGATGAATCAAGAACTAATAAAACTAAATCAGCTTCTTGAATTTTTTCTCTAGATCTTTCTACTCCAATTTTTTCAACAACGTCTTCAGTTTCTCTAATACCTGCTGTATCAATTATTTTAACTGGAATACCATCTAAATTTATGTACTCTTCAATTATATCTCTTGTAGTTCCTGCGATATCAGTTACTATTGCTCTTTTTTCTCTTAATAAAGCATTTAATAAAGACGATTTTCCTACGTTTGGCTTTCCAACTATAGCAAGGCTTAACCCTTCTCTAATAAGTTTTCCTTCATCTGCACCCTTTAAAAGAACTTTCATTTCATTTATAGCCTTTTCTAAACTTTCTCCAACTTTTAAAGGAATACTTGGATCTACTTCCTCATCATCTTCTGTAAAATCTACTGCAAATTCAACTAATGCTAATACATTTAGCATATATTCTCTTAATCTATTAATTTCTCTAGATAAATATCCTGTGCTTTGCATTAAAGCAGACTTCATTGCTAAGTCAGTCTTAGCTGTTATTATATCCATAACCGCTTCAGCTTGTGATAAGTCTATTCTACCATTTAAAAATGCTCTTTTAGTAAATTCCCCTGGCTCAGCAAGTCTAGCACCAGCTTTAATTACAGCTTCTAGCACTTTATTTGTAGATACTACACCACCATGACAATTTATTTCTATAGTATCTTCTGCTGTAAAACTTCTTGGCCCTTTCATAAAACTAATTATTACTTCATCAATTAAATCATTAGTTTCTATATCATATATATGACCATATTTCATTGTATAAGGTTTCATATTTTTTATATCATCGTTACTCTTAGGTCTAAATATTTTTGATGCTATATCTAATGCTTTATCTCCAGATATTCTTATAATTGCGATACCGCCTTCACCTAACGCTGTAGCTATCGCACATATTGTATCAAATTCTTTCATTTTATCCTCCGAATTTTAGTGACAAGTGGATAAATTTCTACATTAAAAGTTGTCACTATTATTAATACTTTTATTAATAAGTATATTTAAATTCTATCCTTATTTACTTTTTTTAATTCTTATGCCCTATTTTCGCTATTATTCATTTTACAAAACAATTTTATATAAGTCAAAATTCTAAAAAATAATAAGAGAAAGCCTAATTTAGGCTTTCTCTTATTATTTTTTTAAGCTTATAACAATTCTTCTGAAAGGTTCTTCACCTTCACTATATGTGTTAATATCAGTATATTCTTGTAGTGCTGAATGAATAACTCTTCTTTCATAAGGATTCATAGGTTCTAATTTATATGGTCTTCCAGACTTTTTAACTTTATAAGCAGTTTTTTGAGCTACTTTTATTAAAGTTTCTTCTCTTTTATGTCTATAATTTTCTGCATCTAAAACAACTCTTTTATATGGATTCTCATGATTCTTATTAACTACTAATGAAACTAAATATTGAAGTGAATCTAATGTCTCACCCCTATAACCTATTACTAGACCCATTTTAGCTCCACTTAAGTTAATCTTAATAATATCATTTTCTTCCTTAATATCGATATCTGCCTCTATGTTCATAGAGTTTAAAACATTAACTAAAAATGTTTTTGCATCATCTAAAGAGTCTGGTTTTGTAGTAACCTTAATTTTAGCAGGTTTCGTACCAATTAAATTAAATAATCCCTTACTACCTTCATCAATTATTTCAACATCAACTTTATCTTTTGTTAACTTTAACTCATTTAAAGCATGATTTAAAGCTTCCTCAACTGTTTTACCAGTCATTTCAATTACTTTCATACCCTATTCACCACCTAGAAAATATGATAATTATCTCTTTTTAGTTTTTGGTGTAGATTTTTTAGCTTTTTGAATTTTAGCTTGTGCAGCTTTTTCTTCTTCAATCTTTTTCTTCTTCATAGCAGGTAAGTAATTTAAGAAATATGTTTGAATTAATTGAATTACTCCACCAGTTATCCAATAAATTATTAATATTGGTTGGAATTGAAGTGCCATGAATCCCATCATACCTGACATAACTATGTTCATAGTACTCATATTCATTCCGCCTTCCTGCTGAGGCATTGATTTGCTTAATAATAATGATGGTATATAAGTGCTTAATGCAGCTAATATTGCTAATATTATAGAAACAAAGCTAATTCCACTTGGAAGAGCAAAAATATCTGGAATAAATAAGAATGATGTATCAGCTCCTGGCGTAGCTGTTATAGTTCTAAACACTCCATATAAAGCAAATAATATTGGTAAAGGTAATAATGCTGGTAAACATCCACCAAACATACTAACATTATTTTCTTTCATTAATTTAGAAGTCTCTAATTGTAATTTTTGCGGATCATTTGCATACTTTGCTTGAAGTTTTTTCATTTCTGGTTGAATTTCTTGCATTTTTGCATTTGATTTTGTTGATTTAATATTAAGAGGTAAGATTAATAATCTAATTATTGCAGTAAATAATATGATTGCTAATACATATGAAACCCCTTCTGCATGTTCTGGTACCCCTAATGCTATAATTAAATTATGTAAAGCGTCGAACATCTTCGTCATTACATTTACTATCGCATTCCACATTCTAATAGCCTCCTTATTTCACCGGATCATATCCCCCGTTTTTATTAAAAGGATTACACCTTAAAATCCTTTTTATAGATAAAAATCCTCCCTTTAAAGCCCCATACTTAGTAATAGCTTCAACTGCATACTGAGAACATGTAGGCACAAATATACATCTTCTTGGTCGCATAGGAGAATAATATTTTTGATATAATTTTATAATTGATAAAATCAATTTTTTCATTGCAAATATATTCCTGCCTTTTTAAATAAGTTTATCATAGCAGCCTCTACATCGCTATATTTTTTTTCATTTATCGCACTTCTAGCTACAAAAACAAAATCATATCCAGTTTTAACATCTTTTATATTTAATCTATAGCTTTCATATATAAGTCTTTTGCTTCTACTTCTAACTACGCTATTTCCAACTTTCTTACTTACAGAAATACCTACCTTATTATATTGTAGGTTTTCTTCATTTATATTCTTCTTATTATTAAAAACATATAAAACTAATAGCTTGTTAGCATAAGACTTTCCTCTTCTGTAAACAAGTCTAAATTCCGTATTTTTTCTTAATTTATATATCATAAGTTTTAATAAACTCTCCTTAAAATTCCTGCACTTGCAGAAAAAAGGCCACAAAGTGCGGCCCTTATGCTGTTAATTTTTTTCTACCTTTTTGTCTTCTTCTCTTAAGAACAGTTCTTCCTGAAGCAGTGCTCATTCTTTTTCTGAAACCATGTTCTTTTTTTCTTTGTCTCTTTTTTGGTTGGTATGTCATGAACATTCGAAATACACCCCCTTTGAGTGATTTATTTTATAGTAAAAACTATATTTCTCGAATTAAAGTTACTTTATTATTATATATATTTACCTTTTTACTGTCAATATGAATTAAATCCCGAAAAACTGTTGATAAAGTTATTCACAGTTTAAAATTTGTGGATAACTTATTGATAACTTATATTGATTTATGATATTATTAAGTATAAGTGTGAATAAATATGTGAATAACTTAACTTATCCACAATTGTGGATTAATCTGTGCATAACTTGTTCAATTTTTTTAATGTCTATTTAGTTTTTTTACATATTATCGTCATAAGTAGGGCGTTTATTAGTTGTTAATAATATCTATGTTTATAATATTTAAAACTGTGGATAACTATATAAAGATTATATTATCTACATAAAATGTTAATATGTTATTAATTTTTTCAACTTTGTCAACATAATCATTTTTCTGTTAATAATTCTGTTGATATCTTGTTTATAATTTTTTAAAATTTCTTTTTTTGGAGGATACTTAAATGGAGACTGAGCTTAAAGAATTATGGGAAAAAACCCTGAATATAATAAAAGGCGAGTTAACTGAGGTTAGTTTTAATACTTGGATTAAAAGTTGCGAGCCACTATGCATATCAGCCAACACAATAAAAATCAGTGTCCCTAATTCCTTCACTCAAGATATATTGGAAAAAAGATATAAGGATTTAGTTATAAATTCAATAGAAGCTGCTTGCTCTAAAACTTATAATTTAGAGTTTTTAATTGCTTCTGAAATACAGGAAGCTGAAGAAAAAAAAGAAAAAGAAACTACTAAGGATAGTATAGCTGTTACGGTTAATGATGAAATGTCTAGTACATTAAATCCTAAGTATACTTTTGATTCTTTTGTAATAGGTAATAGTAATAGATTTGCACATGCTGCTTCTCTTGCTGTTGCTGAATCTCCAGCTAAAGCTTATAATCCTCTTTTTATCTATGGAGGCGTAGGATTAGGTAAAACACACTTAATGCATGCGATTGGTCATTATATACTTCAAAATAATCCAAATGCAAAAGTCGTGTATGTTTCGTCAGAAAAATTTACAAACGAATTAATAAATGCTATTAAAGATGATAAGAATGAAGAGTTTAGAACTAAATATAGAAGCGTGGATGTTCTGTTAATAGATGATATTCAATTCATTGCAGGAAAAGAAAGAACTCAAGAAGAATTTTTCCATACTTTTAATACTCTACATGAAGCCAACAAACAAATAATTCTATCATCAGATAGACCACCTAAAGAAATTCCAACTTTAGAAGATAGATTGCGTTCAAGATTTGAATGGGGTCTTATTGCTGATATTCAAGCCCCTGATTTTGAAACAAGAATGGCTATTTTAAAGAAAAAGGCAGATGTAGAAAATCTAAATGTACCTAACGAAGTAATGGTATATATAGCAACAAAGATTAAATCTAATATTAGAGAGCTTGAAGGCGCATTAATTAGAATAGTTGCTTATTCATCATTAACGAATAGAGAAATAACTGTAGATTTAGCTACAGAAGCTTTAAAAGACATAATTTCAAATAAACAAAATAAAAGCATCACTATTGATCTAATTCAAGACGTAGTAGCTGCTTATTTTAATTTAAGAGTTGAAGACCTAAAATCACAGAGAAGAACTAGAAATGTAGCATATCCAAGACAGATAGCTATGTATTTAAGCAGAAAGCTTACAGACATGTCACTACCTAAAATTGGTGAGGAATTTGGAGGCCGTGATCATACAACTGTTATACATGCTTATGAAAAAATATCAGAAACTCTAAATAATGACGAAAGCTTAGAACACACAATAAACGATATAACAAAAAAGCTAACACAAAAATAATCAACAATTGTACATAATAACTAGTGAATACTTTGTGGATAAGTCATTTTTTAGTCTTTCATTGTGAATACTGTGGATAAGACTATCAATTTGTTACCGACTTATCCACAGTATTTTTTACACCAAATTTGTTGAAATATAAGGGCTGAAGGTACTTATCCACAAATCCACAGCCCTTACTACTACTATTATTATATTTATTTATTATATTTATCTTATTATATTTCACAGCTTAATGTTAATAACTGTGTATAACTTAGGAGGTAAGATTATGAACATAATATGCTCAAAACAAAAATTACAAGAGGGCATTTCTATAGTAACTAAAGCAATTACAGGAAAAACAACAATGCCTGTATTAGAAGGTATATATATCGAAGCTAATAAAGAAGGTTTAACTCTTATTGGTTCAGATATGGATGTAAGTATAGAAACAAAAGTTGAAGCTGATGTTATCAAGGAAGGTAGTATTGTTATTGATTCAAAGATTTTCTCTGAAATTATTAGAAAACTACCAAATTCAGATGTGAAAATAGAAATATCAGAAAATGATTTAATACAAATTACATGTGAAAAATCAGTATTTAACTTAGTTTTTATGAATCCTAGTGATTATCCTGCATTACCAAGTATAAACGAGGATCTTAGTGTTGAAGTTCCTCAAAATTTATTAAAAAACATGATAAAAGGTACATCTTTTGCTATAGCTCAAGATGAGGCTAGACCAATTTTACAAGGTATCCTTTTTGAAGTAAAAAATAAAGAACTAAATTTAGTTGCATTAGATGGGTATAGATTAGCAGTTAGAAGTGAATTATTAGATGTAGATGATAACATTGAAGTTGTTATCCCTGGAAAAACTTTAAATGAAGTTTCAAAAATATTAGAAGATAATACTGATATTGTAAAAATTACATTCACAAATAATCATATTTTATTTAATGTTAATAATACAAAAATTATTTCAAGATTATTAGATGGTAAATTTGTTAATTATGTTTCTCTTTTACCACAAGAATATAAGTTATTAGTTAATGTTAAAAAGCAAGAGCTTCAACAAGGAATTGAAAGAGCATCATTAATGGCTAAAGATGGAAATAGTAATTTAATAAGATTAGATGTTCAAGAAGATACTTTAATTATAACTTCTAATTCTCAATTGGGAAAAGTTAGGGAAGAAGTTAATATAAATCTGCAAGGTGATGGGGTTCAAATTGCATTTAATTCAAGGTATTTATTAGATGTTCTTAAAAATATGGAAGAAGAAGATGTAGTTGTAGAGATGACATCAAGTGTTAGTCCATGTGTAATAAGAGCAAAAAATAGCAATAATGCTAAATATCTAGTTTTACCTGTTAGACTAGTTAGATAGGAGGAATCTTGTATAAAACTTGAATAAATATACAAGAAATATGATATGAACCAAATAGAAATAAGTACAGAATTTATAAAATTAGATTCATTTTTAAAATTTTCTGGAGCTGCTTCACTAGGGTCAGAAGCTAAAATGTATATTTTAGATGAACTTGTAAAAGTTAATGGTGAAATTTGCGTGCAAAGAGGGAAAAAATTATATAAAGGTGACATAGTTGAATTTAATGGGGAAAGTTATAAAGTAGTCTAAGAACTATTTTTTTCCAGAGTGCTTATCCTTATTAAATTTAATATGTTATAATTAAAGGTGTTTAAGATGTTTATTAAAAGATTGCAAATGCTGAATTATAGAAATTATAATGTATTGGATATAAGTTTAGGTCCACATGTTAATGTTTTTATGGGTGATAATGCTCAAGGAAAAACTAATATATTAGAGGGCATATACTATTGTGCTTTTGCAAGATCTCATAGAACGTCAAAAGATAGAGAACTTATTAATTGGAACTCTGACAATGCACTATTAAGTGTTACAGTTGGCAGAGAGAGATTAGACAAGAGAATAGATATAAGCATTCTTAAGGACGGAAAAAAAGCAATACAAATAAATAAGATTAAAATAAAAAAGATAGGAGAACTATTTGGAAATTTTAATGTTGTAATGTTTTCTCCGGAAGATTTAAAAATAATTAAAGATTCTCCCGGTGTAAGAAGAAAATTTATTGATATGGAGTTATGCCAATTAAATCCTAAATACTATTATAATCTTGTTCAGTATAATAAAGTTTTGAATGAAAGAAATAGTATATTAAGAAATCGAAATATAAATAAAGATATTTTAGATGTTTATGATATGCAATTGGTTGAATTTGGATATAATATAATAATAGATAGATTAGAATATATTGAAAAATTAAATAAATATTCTGCTAAAATTCATTCTGATATAACTTCTGGAAAAGAAAGAATTGAATTTAAATATATTAGTACCATTAAAGATTTAGAAAACATAAGAGAAAATTTCTATTCACTTCTAGAAAAAAATAGGGTGAGAGATTGTGAACGAGGAATTACTTCCGTAGGGCCGCATAGAGATGATTTTAATGTTTTAATAAATGATATTGATACTAAGAGCTATGGTTCTCAAGGACAACAAAGAACTGCAGTTTTAACTATTAAGTTTTCATCATTAAAAATAATAAAAGAACTTACAGGGGAATATCCAGTATTACTTTTAGATGATGTACTATCAGAATTAGATTTTAGTAGAAAAAGATATGTTTTAAGTACAATTGGAGATATACAAACTATTATTACATGTACTGGAATAGAAGATTTATATGAATATTTAGATGATAAATCTAAAGTTTTTAAAGTTAAGGATGGAGAAATCCTAAACTAAGGGAGGAGAGCATATGTTTTTACATTTAGGAGAAAACGTAGTAGTACCAATAAAGGATGTAATTGGTATTTTTGATTTACAGACATCAATGTATAGTTCAGATACAATATCATTTTTAAGAATGGCTGAAGAAGACGGATTTGTTGAAAAGATTTCGAAGGAAAGTCCTAAATCATTTGTTATAGCAGAAGTTAATAAAATGAGTAAGGTGTATTTATCACCTATTTCATCATCTACTTTAACTAAGAGAACAAATATTGATTATAATCCTTAAGTCCAATATTTAGCCTTCATAGTTAAGACAATAAAAATATAAGGAGGAGTTTATGTTGGAAGAGAATAAGCAAAGTTATGATGAAAGTCAGATTCAGGTTTTAGAAGGTTTAGAAGCTGTTAGAAAAAGACCTGGAATGTACATAGGGAGCACGAGTTCTAGAGGACTTCATCATTTAGTATACGAAATAGTAGATAATAGTATTGATGAAGCTTTAGCTGGATTTTGTAAAAACATAGAAGTTACAATAAATGAGGATAATTCAATTACTGTAGTTGACGATGGTAGAGGTATGCCTGTTGGTATACATCCTAAAATGGGAAAGGCAACAGTAGAAGTAATAATGACTGTATTACATGCTGGTGGTAAATTTGGAGGCGGAGGATACAAAGTATCTGGTGGTCTTCATGGTGTTGGTGCATCAGTTGTTAACGCATTATCTGAATATTGTGAAGTTACGGTAAAAAGAGAAGGCTTTATATGGCAACAAAAATATTCAAGGGGAAATGTTCTTTGTGATTTAACTAAGATTGGTGAATCTGACGAGCATGGAACTAAAGTATTATTTAAGCCTGATCATGAAATATTTGAAGATACTGTATATGATTTTGAAATATTAGCAAGTAGATTAAGAGAATTAGCATTTCTTAATAAGGGAATAGCCATAACTTTAACAGATAATAGGGAAGAAGAACCAAGAGTTGAGAAGTATCACTACGAAGGTGGTATAAAAGAATTCGTTTCTTACTTAAATAGAAATAAAGAAGTGTTACATGAATCTCCTATTTATGTTGAAGGAGAAAAGGATGGTATAATAGCAGAGATTGCACTTCAATATAACGATGGATATAATGAAAATTTATATTCTTTCGCAAATAATATAGACACAATTGAAGGTGGAACTCACTTGGCAGGATTCAAGAGTGCTTTAACTAGAGCAATAAATGATTATGCTAAGAGATTTGGTCACATAAAAGAAAATGATAAAAATCTTTCAGGTGATGATGCAAGAGAAGGTCTTACAGCTGTTATATCAGTTAAGATTTCTGAACCTCAATTTGAGGGTCAAACAAAAACTAAGCTTGGAAATTCAGAGGCAAGAGGAGTTGTAGATTCAATAGTTGCTGAAGGAGTAAGTATATTCTTAGAAGAAAATCCGGCTGTAGGTAAAATTATAATAGATAAAGCATTAATGGCTGCAAGAGCTAGGGATGCTGCAAGAAAGGCAAGAGAACTTACAAGAAAGTCTGCTCTTGAAAGATCTACACTTCCAGGAAAACTTGCTGATTGTTCATCAAAGGACCCAGCGGAATGTGAAATCTATATAGTCGAAGGGGATTCAGCAGGTGGATCAGCAAAGCAAGGAAGAAATAGAAAATTCCAAGCTATATTACCTTTAAGAGGTAAAATTCTTAACGTTGAAAAACAAAGATTAGATAGAATTCTTAATGCTGATTCTATAAGATCAATGGTTACAGCTTTTGGAGCTGGAATAGGTAAAGATTTTGATGTAGAAAAATTAAGATACAATAGAATAATAATAATGACCGATGCTGATGTTGATGGTGCTCACATAAGAACTTTATTATTAACGTTCTTCTATAGATATATGAGACCATTAATTGATGAGGGGCACGTATATATAGCGCAACCACCATTATTTAAAGTTAGCAAGGGTAAGAAAGAAGCATATGCATATACAGACGAAGAACTTGATAAAGTATTAGAAGAGTTTGGTGGAAAAGATAGTTCAACAAATATTCAAAGATACAAAGGTCTTGGTGAAATGAATGCAAATCAGTTATGGGAAACAACTATGGACCCAGAACATAGAATTCTAAAAAAAGCCACTGTAAGTGATGCAATTGCTGCAGATGAAATATTTACTATCTTAATGGGTGATAAAGTTGAACCGAGAAGAGAATTCATTCAAAAGAATGCTAGTAAAATAAGCAATTTAGATATTTAGTACTAAAGATATTTAGTATTAGTTGAGGTGAGTACATGAACTTAAATGAGGGAAAATTTATACATGTAGATATAAATAAAGAAATGAAACAATGCTATATCGATTATGCCATGAGCGTAATCGTTGGGCGTGCTCTTCCAGATGTAAGAGATGGTCTTAAACCAGTTCATAGAAGAATTCTTTATGCAATGCAAGAATTAGGTTTAGAACCAAACAAGGGATATAGAAAATGTGCCAGAATAGTTGGGGAAGTTTTAGGTAAATATCACCCACATGGAGATACATCTGTTTATGATGCACTAGTAAGAATGGCTCAAGACTTTTCAATGAGATATATGCTTGTTGATGGTCATGGAAACTTTGGTTCTGTTGATGGTGATAGTGCTGCGGCAATGAGATATACAGAAGCAAAGATGAATAAAATATCAGTAGAAATGCTTAGAGATATAAATAAGAATACTGTAGATTTTATGCCAAACTTTGATGGTGAGGAGCAAGAACCAGTTGTATTACCTTCAAGATATCCAAACCTTTTAGTTAATGGATCATCTGGTATAGCAGTTGGAATGGCTACTAATATTCCTCCTCATAACTTAGGTGAAGTTATAGATGGAACTATAATGTTAATAGATAATCCAGAAACTACTGCATTAGAGCTTATGACATGCATTAAAGGGCCAGATTTCCCGACTGGTGGAATAATAATGGGTAAATCAGGTATAAGAGCTGCATATGAAACTGGTAAAGGTAAAGTTGTAGTTAGAGCTAAGACTGAAATAGAAGAAGAGAATGGAAGACATAGAATAGTAGTTACTGAAATACCATATCAAGTTAACAAGGCTAAGCTTATTGAAAATATAGCTGACTTAGTTAAGGATAAGAAGATTGTTGGAATATCTGATTTAAGAGATGAATCTGACAGAGAAGGTATGAGAATAGTAGTAGAGCTTAAGAAAGATGCAAATCCTAATGTTGTACTAAATTTATTATTTAAGCATACAAAGATGCAAGATACTTTTGGAGTAATAATGTTAGCTTTAGTTAATAATCAACCACAAGTATTAAACTTAAAACAAATATTAAGTAACTATATTAATTTCCAAAAGGAAGTTGTAACTAGAAGAACTATATTTGAACTTGAAAAGGCACAAGCAAGAGCTCATATTCTTGAAGGTTTAAGAATAGCATTAGATAATATTGATGAAGTTATAAGTATTATTAGAAGTTCAAAAACTGGAGAAATAGCTAAAAATACTTTAATTAAGAGATTTGGATTATCAGAAAAGCAAGCGGTTGCTATTCTAGAAATGAGACTAAGAAGATTAACAGGCTTAGAGAGAGATAAGATTGAAGAAGAATATGCAGAGCTAATGAAACTTATTGATTATTTAAATTCAATTCTTGCAAGTGAGGAATTACTATTAGGTGTAATTAAAGAGGAATTACTTGAAATAAAATCTAGATATAATGATGAAAGAAGAACCCAAATAGAGAAAGTTGTAAATGATATTGATATTGAGGACTTAATTCAAGAAGAAGAAACAGTTATAACTTTAACTCACACAGGATATATCAAGAGAATATCAGCTGATACATATTCTGCTCAAAGAAGAGGGGGAAGAGGAATACAAGCAATGTCTACAAAAGAAGATGACTTTGTAGAACATGTTTTAGTAACTTCTACTCATTCAGATGTATTATTCTTTACTAATAGAGGTAGAGTATATAAGAAGAGAGCATATGAAATACCAGATGCAGGAAGAACGGCTAAGGGTACAAATATAATAAATCTTATTCAAATAGAACAAGATGAAAGAATAGAAACTGTATTAACTGTTAGAGATAATATTGTAGATGGATATCTATTCATGGCAACTAAAAAAGGTTTAGTTAAGAAAACTCCATTATCAGAATTTAAAAATTTAAGAAAGAACGGACTTATTGCTATTAATTTAAGAGAAGGTGATGAACTTCTTAAAGTTAAGGTAACAAGAGGAGATGCTGATATAATAATAGTTTCTCAAGATGGTAATGCAATTAAATTTAATGAACAAGATGTAAGACCTATGGGAAGAACTGCATCAGGAGTTAAATCTATGAATTTAAGAGATGAAGATGTAGCTGTTTGTATGGATATAGCATCAGATAATGAAGATTTATTAGTTATAAGTGAAAATGGATTTGGTAAGAGAACACCATTAACTCAATATAAGAAACAAAATAGAGGTGGAGTAGGTCTTATTACTTATAAGATAAGTGAAAAGACTGGTAAGGTTGTAGGAGCTACTGTTTGTAGCCCAGAAAATGAGTTAATGCTTATAAATACTAGCGGCATAGCTATAAGAATAAATGTTTCTGATATTTCAGTAACTAGTAGATCTGCAATGGGAGTTAGATTAATGAGAACTTCAGAAGATGAAAAGGTAGTAGCTATTGCTAAGATAACTGGTACTAGCGATAACGAAAATGAAGAGCAATTAACATTAGAAGCTTGTGCAGATAATGCAATTGATTCAGATGATAAAGATACTAGCTTAGATAGATTAGTTCAAGAAGCCAAAAAAGAAGATATAGAAGAATAGAATAAGACTATTATTTAAAATAGAAATATTATGTGGCAAATTATAAATACTGTGAGTAGTATTTAATGATTTGCCACTTTTTATATGAAATTTAACTTAAAAATATCATATAAGAGCTAAAATAGTAATACTCTTATCCTAGTGTATCAATATTAGAAAATTGGAGAAAATGATAGAAAAAGAATGAATAATAAGAATAAATTAGTATAAAGGAAAAATTGGTGAAAAATAAATAGTATCTTCGTGATAAGATAAAACACGTCGCTGATGACTGACAAAAAAACAAAAGAAAAAAATGTTGACTTGTTAGTAATTAAGTGATAAGATAAATTACGTTGCTTGAGCGAAACGTTAAAAACTTTTAAAAAAGTTGTTGACAGTAGCGAAAAGTAATGATAAGATAAAGAAGTCGCTTCGGTGCGACAGAGTAAATGGTCTTTGAAAATTGAACAGAATATAGTT
>UQQU01000031.1 GCA_900543325.1 uncultured Clostridium sp.
AATGAAAATCATGTTGATATGAAGAAAAGCCAGTGGGATTGTTAGGAGAGGTATAGTAAGAAGAGTTGATTTTTGATAACGGTTAGTTTTTAAATTTTAAACACCCAGGGAGTCTTTGAGAGGGACGAAGTCACTCTCTTGCTGAATTAAAATTAGTTCTAGGATTTGATTATTATGTTTAGAAAATTAATATTTATGCTACAATTATTAATATAATAAAAAATTTATCTTTATAAAAAAGCGACAAATAAAAAAAGGAGATCTACATGGCAGTATATTTAAATACAAATAAAAATCTTGAAAATTATAAAGAATTATATAATGAAGAGTATTTTGTAGATAAATCTAAAATTATTTCTTTAATAAATAAAAAAATAAATACTAAAAGTAAGTATTTATGTATAACAAGACCTAGAAGATTTGGTAAATCATCAATAGCAAATATGCTTGGTGCATATTATTCTAAAGCTGTAGATTCTAAAGATATATTTGATAATTTAGATGTTAGTAATTGTGAAAGTTATAAAGAGAATTTAAATAAATACAATGTAATAACTATATCTTTTACAGATGTTAATAATAATTGTAAAAACTGTGATGAATATATTGATAGAATTATACAACTTTTAATTCAAGATTTAAAAGAAGTTTTTCCTAATATTAAAATTAAACCTAATTATGCTATATGGGATATTTTAAATGAGTTAAATGAAAAGTTTATTTTTATATTTGATGAATGGGATTATATCTTTAATAGAAACTTATATTTAGAAGAACAAGATAAATTTTTAGAATTTTTAATGAAACTTTTAAAGGATAAAAGTTATGTAGCTTTATGTTATATGACAGGAATTTTACCAATAAAAAAATACTCAACAGGTTCAGCTCTTAACATGTTTGATGAATATACATTTTTAAAAGATAGAATTTTTGATGAGTATTTTGGGTTTACAAGTAAAGAAGTAATTAGCTTATGTGAAAAGAATGATGAAATTGAATTTAGTGAATTAGAGAATTGGTATAATGGTTACCTAACAATAAAAGGTAAGAAAATATATAACCCAAGATCGGTAGTAAAGGCATTACAAAATAAACATTGTGAAAGTTATTGGACAAATACTGGAGCTATGGATGAGGTGGCAGAGTATTTGAAGTATAACACTATGGAAATTAGAGAAGATGTAATAGAGATGGTATCAGGGGGAGAAATAGATATAATCATAAATGAAGAGTTTAGGGCAGGTCAAGAAGCTCCAAAAACAAAGAAAGAAATATATTCAGCTATGATAATTTTAGGATTTTTATCTTATCATGATGGATATTTAAAGATTCCCAATAAAGAGCTTATGTTAGAGTTTGAAAAAGCTTTAGCAGATGAATCTTTCGGATATAAGAAAGAGAGATAAGGCATTTATTGTTGAGCTAAAGAAAGATGAAAAGGTAGATATAGCATTAGCACAAATAAAAGAAAAAGAATATGTTCAAAAATTTAAGAGTGAAAATAATGAGGTATTAGCAGTAGCAATATGTTATGATTCTAAAACTAAAAAGCATAGTTGTAAAATAGAAAGAATACAGTAAAATTAATTGAAAATATGGGATAATATTAAAAGGATTTTGACTTGATGCATTTATTATTTTATCCTAACATCAATAAAAAGCTGAAGAAATGTGGCTTTTTAACAAAAAACATAAACTTGTCTTTGGAAAATTTTAAAATCCCCGGGAGCCTTTGAGAGGGGCAAAGCCATTCTCTTGCTATAAGAGATTGTATAGTGTTTGTAAAGATAACAAATTGGAGGAATAATATGGGGTTATCAATGGAAATGAAGAAAGATATTTCAAAGGAAATTAATTGCATCATTGAAGAAACGACTCAATATGATTTTCCTTTTTTAGCAAGTCAGGAGAAGAAAAAAGCAATTATAACAGAAAAGAAATTATATATAGAAGAAAAACTAAGGAGAATATTGCCTGAGAGTTTTCCAAATGAAGATATATTAAAGAAAATGTGGGAAGAATCTGTCGAGTATTCTGATGAGAAATTTGAATCATTGTCAGAAAAACACAGATTGAACGGTTTCTATTTGCAAGAATTGATTCATTGTTATGCAGAAAAAATTAGTAATACAGTTTTAAATAATATTTGAGGGGGTAAGATGTTATGGGAAAATATCATGATGAAAAGATAGAGATAATGAGGAAATACCTGGGTAAGAAAATTTTAAAACCCCCGGGGGTCTTTGAGAGTGACGAAGTCACTCTCTTGCTTCTTAAGGAATGTAAAGTAGATGAAGCGATTAGAGAAGAAATAATAAATACTCAATATAAAAAGCATCCTAATTGGAATAAAACAATAAAATGTACCCTATAGAGTAGACTTTTTTTAACTGTCTACTCTATAGGGTACATTTTAAACAGCAGTTGGATTAATTGAAAATTAAAAGGATTTTGGCTTGATGCATCTATTATTTTATCATAACATCAATAAAAAGCTGCAGAAATATGGCTTTTTAACAAAAAATAGAAACAAAATCTATGCTAAACAGAAACTTGTCTCTGGAAAATTTTAAAACCCCCGGGGGTCATTGAGAGGGGCAAAGCCACTCTCTTGCTGGAATAGTAGATGGGGTTTATATCCAGTCAAAGTATTGTGCTACGGGTTCAAAATGTATTAATGAATGTTTTGAAGACGGTGGAAAAGGTAACTTTAGATATATGATTGATGGAAAACCTATGCAGATTGAGGTGCCATCAGATAAATATGAAGATGCATTGAGAGCCATGGAGGAGAAAATTCGTAGGGGGCAGGTTAATGGCGTTACGGATCCAAAGGAGGCAAAAAATATTGTTCGAAAAGGCCACTTCACTTATGCTCAAGCGAAAAATATAGCTAAAGCAGGTACAATAGAATCTTTGACGTATGATGCTGTTAATGGTGTGATAATTGCTACATCAGCGTTTGGTGTAACTGCAATGATAACATTAGCAACATCAGTATGGAATGGAGAGGACTTTGATGATGCGATAAAACTTGCAACATATTCGGGCATAAAAGTTGGTGGTACAGCGTTTGTCACATCAGTTATAGCTGCACAATTATCAAAGGCAGGTTTGAATAGTGCGTTGGTTGGAAGTTCTGAGGCTATTGTATCTGTGATGGGACCAAAGGCATCGGCTGTATTGATTAATGCTTTTAGAGCAGGTGCTAAACCAATATATGGAGCGGCGGCTATGAAGAGTGCAGCGAAGCTACTTCGAGGCAATGCAATAACAGCGGGTGTAACATTTGTGGTGTTGTCTTCATTCGATGTTGCGAATATATTTAGAGGAAGAATATCAGGAAAGCAATTGTTCAAAAATATGGTTGGAACTGCAGCTACAGTAGGTGGTGGTACTGGTGGATGGCTCGCTGGGGCGGCTGCCGGGTCTGCAATTCTTCCCGGTGTTGGAACTGTAATTGGTGGTATAGTGGGTTCTTTAATTGGTGGAGCGGCTGCAGGAAAAGTTTCCAATGCTGTTGTGGGAGAATTTATAGAAGATGATGCTGAGGAGATGGTTGAAATCATTCAGGAGGTATTCACTGATATGGCATCCGAGTATCTTTTGAGTAATAAAGAGGCAGAAAAATCCGTTGATAAATTAAAGGATAAATTAGACGGAAAAGTATTAAAAGATATGTTTGCTAGTAGTGACAGAAAAGAGTTTGTAAGAAAGTTACTTACTCCAATAATTGAAACAGAGACAGCAAAGAGAGAGGTTATACATAACCTTTCTTCAGAGCAGATGATTACTAGTATTAGAACCGTATTAGAAGAGATTAATGACGCCTATGAAGCCGATGAGAACAATACTGTATTTGCGTAGTGTAACATAGTTTGCAATTGGTTCTAGAATATTTTTACGAGGTGGGTTCTTATTGAATCCACCTTTTTTCTTGTATTTGTATTCGATTATTCCCTTTGGTCATCTCTGCAACTTGATGATACAAAGCAAAAGGGGTGAGTTCATTTAAACCCAAAACCCCGTAAAATAAGGGTTCATCGTTGAATTGTATCACGGTTATCGCACCAACGAACCCTTGTCCTTGTGGTTATCATGGAGAAAGTATATGTCATTGTACAGATTATGAAATTATTCACTCAAATTTTTCAGTATGATTTTTTAACTTAATATTATTAGTTTTATACATAAGCTTGTCACTGGAAAAATTTAAAACCCCCGGGGGTCATTGAGAGGGGCAAAGCCACTCTCTTGCTCGTAATACTAGAGAAATACATGATTTATGTGTAAAAATTTGTGCGGGAATAGATAAAATAGTTAATATATCCTCTAATAAGAATATTATTATTAATATAATTAAGTCTTTTAATAACGAATCTAATAAGATGCCTATATATACTATGTCTTGGGGAACTATAACTGAATATGATGAGAATAATGAAGTTGTAGAGTGTAGTGCAAATGTCTTTACTAAAATTGATAATGGTGCTTTAAGTTATTTGCAAAAGAATAATGAATATGCAAGATTATATAATTATTTAATTGAAAATTGTAACGATTTCACGTTGCTGGGAAGTGAATTATATTATATAGCTAAGGAGTGCTATGATAAGGTTATGAATTGATAAGCATATTTTCAAATACTATACAATATGGAAATATAATGGATAATAACCCCAAAAGTATTAAATAATATCAGAAAGAATTAAGATAACAATAGTGTTTGGATATGATAAAGATGCTAAAGATCAATATTATGATATGACTAAAGCAATTGAATATTGGAGATAATGTAAAAAAGAGTGTGGTAAGCAAATGTTTTTTATAACTAAGGGAAAGTAGATAGATTTTGTACAATATAAGCATAGATGAAAATCACTTTAGTGATAGACATCTATGCTTATTTTTTTATGATAGGTTTGATTGATCAACGAAGATAGATTTGGGATAAAACGCTCGTTACACAAAGTGTTGACCAACACATCCTATTCAATATTGGATTAAGCAAGTTTGCGTAATAAACAAATCTATCTACTCTTTTATTTTATTCTAAATACAATAAAAAAATATTACTGAAAATGAAAATTTTCGGTGGTATTTGATTTATGAAAAACTATATTACACAAAATTATCTATATTCTTATTTAAAAGATCTAGAATCATTTTATTTGATTCTTAACTTTTCAGCATCAAGAATAGTTAACTTAGAAAAAACTAAATTTTTTTGTAAAAAAGCTATTTAAATTGGATATTTATTAAGTAGAGACTATGTAAAGGAGACGAAAAATGAATATCTTTAAAGAGGTAAAAGAAAGAAGCGATATTTTAGAAGTAGCTAGAGCAATTGGACTTAATTTAAATAGATATAACAAAGGCTTATGTCCATTTCACAATGAAAAAACACCATCCTTTAGTATTTGTAGCAAAAGACAATTATTTAAGTGTTTTGGCTGTGGAGAGTCAGGTGATAGTATAGCTCTTGTTTCTAAACTTAAAGGTTTAAATAACTATGAAAGTGCACTTTACATAAATAAGCTTTTAAATTTAGGGTTAGAAGTTAAAGAGGACAAGTCTATAGTTACTAATAATAAAGCAAAAGATAATAAAATATCTAAAATTGAAAACTATAATAACTCAAAAGTAATAATAGAAGCTTTTGAAAAATGGGAAAATGACACCTTTTTATTATTAAGTGATTATCGTAGATATTTATCAGAAAAAGATGATGAAGAAACAGCAGAAATGCTAAATATAATTGATTATTATTTAGATATATTTACAAGCAATGATATAGAAGAAAAACTAGAGTTTTATAAATACAACAAGAAGGTGGTGCAATCTATAAATGAAAGATTTATCAAAAAAGATAGTTGAAGCAGAATTTTTACCATTAGATCCTTATAGAGCTACTAAGGAAGAGGTGCTTTCAGAAAATACATTTAGATATTTAAATGCTATTGAAAATGAATTTTTTAAAGAGAGCATTTTATTGAAAGTAAGAGATATAGCTAAAAATTTAGGTATAAAAGATGAATTTAATAGACTATATAAAGCTTATAACAAAGAATATGGCAAAAATAATGGACAAGATGCTTATAAAAAACATAAGAATAAATTTAATAAAAATATTTCATCTGACTTTAATAAAACTTCCAATAATAAAGAAACTTCTAAAATTGAAACTGAAGAAAATCTAGTTAATTTTGAAGGTTGCCCTATAGGTAATTTAGATGCTGGTATTTGGAATGCCAGTGATGATGGTATATGGAGAATTGAAACTAGAAATTTTGAGCCAGTAAAAGTAATGGCATGTCCACATCCTATTTTACCAATAGAAAGGTTAAAAAATCTAGAAAGTGGTTTAGAAAAAGTTAGACTAAGTTTTCGTAGAGATAATATATGGGAAGATGTAGTTGTTGATAATAGTTTAATTTCTAATAGATCATCTATAATTTCCTTAGCAGACAGAGGAATTCAAGTTAATTCTAATAATGCAGGAACCTTAATTTCATATCTAAGTGATATCCTATCTTTAAATAATAAGAAAATCCCTGTTACAAAAAGTATTAATAGATTAGGCTGGGTGGATAATGGCTTTGTACCCTTTGTGGATAACTATAAATATGATGGTGATATTTCTTTTAAAGATGTATATGAAAGTATTAAAACACAAGGTGATTATGAGCTATGGAAGGAACATGTTAAGGAACTAAGAAGTAAAAATAAGATTTTAAAGATTCTAATGGCAGCTTCATTTGCAAGTCCACTTATTGAAATATTAGGAACTTTACCTTTTATAGTTCATTTATGGGGTGGAACTGATACAAGAAAAACTGTTGCTACCATGGTGGCTATGAGTATATGGGGTAACCCTAGTATTGGTAAGCTTATTAAGACTTTAAATTCTACAGTACTTGCAATGTCTAGATATGCTACTTTTATGCACAATTTACCTGTAGCCTATGATGAGCTTCAAATTGTAAGAAGTAAATATAAATCTTTTGATGAAATTATAATGCAGTTATCAGAGGGCATAGATAGAGGACTTGGAAGAGCTGATGGAGGAATTCAAACACAAGGTACATGGAGAAATATTTTTTTATTTACTGGTGAAGAGCCTATAACTAAGGAATATTCAGGTGGAGGGGCTAAAAATAGAGTTTTAGAAATTGAAGCAACTACAAAAATTATAGATGATGGAGTATTAACTGCTAATTTAGTTAAAAGTAATTATGGACATGCATCTAGAGATTTTATTGATAACTTGCCACCAAAAGAGGAAATCATTAAGAGATATAGTGAAATTTTAAAGGAAGTTAATAGTATTACAGAGCTTAAAGATAAGCAAGCAGCTGCTGTAGCAACAGTTCTTTTAGGAGATGAACTTAGTAATAGGATCTTTAGTGATGATTTATTAACTATTGATGATATTATTGAAGTTTTACCTAAAGAAAATAATGTAGATTTATCAGAAAGGTCATATAACATCATTAATGATTGGATTGGTCAAAATATAAATAAGTTTAAGAATAATGATAATAACGAAATCTATGGAAAAATCAATACTGTAATGGGTGAATGTTTTGTAATTAAATCTATTTTAATAGATATGCTAGAGGAGAGAAATATTAATTTTGATGCTATTAAAGCTGGATTAGCAAAAAAGGGATTTTTAATTAGGGACAATAGAAATAAATATACTCAGAGAGTTAGGGTAAATGGAATATTAACAAACTGTATAAAGTTAATGATTTATGAGAAAAATGATGAGAAGTTTTTTAATGAAAGTGTTGAGGATAATGTGCCTTTTTAGATAAAGTGTCGACCTTGTCGCCATTGTGTCGTCCTATTTTTAAAGAAAGGTAGACATGCTATAACCTTTATAAATACTAGGCTATAGATATATATAATATTTTTGTCTACCTGTTCACCTTAAAAAGTATCATTTATAGAAAAGTTAGAGTTTAATAAAAAAATAAATATAGTATAAAAAGTTAATATATAGAGTTCATAATTAGGTCGACAGGACGACAGTGGCTATTTTAAAGGGATTGCAGAGATTAATAAGGTAGACATAAGGGTAGACACACTAAATTAATTAGTATAAAGGGAGTGAGAGGTTATGGAGCTTAGGCCTTATCAAAAGGAAATTATAGATATAATTGATAATTTGAATAGTGGAAGTTATTTAGTTCAGCTAGCAACAGGTTTAGGAAAGACAGTTACCTTTGCTAATATAAAAAGAAAAGGAAGAGTTCTTATTTTAGCTCATAGAGAAGAATTAGTAACTCAACCTATTAAATATTATAACATACCAGTTGGTATAGAAATGAGAGAATTAAAGTCAAATGGAGAAGAAGTTGTTATAGCTTCAGTTCAAAGTTTAGTTCGTAGATTAAATAAGTTTAATAAAGATGATTTTGATATGATTATTACTGATGAATGTCATCACAGTATAGCAAAATCTTATAGAAAAATTTATGATTACTTTAATTATAGATTGCACATAGGTTTTACAGCAACTCCCAATAGAGGAGATGGTAAAAGTCTTGATGGAATTTTTGATAGCATTATTTATGAAAAAGATATAAGGTGGGCTATTGAAAATAAATATCTTTGTGATATTCATTGTATGAGAGTTAATATTGATTATGATATTTCTAAGGTTAAAACAAGACTTGGTGATTATGCTTTAGATGATCTTGAAGAGATGATAAATAATGATGATAGTAATAAGAAGGTTGCTTTAGATTATGAGAGATATGCAGAAGGACAAACTTTGATTTTTGGTACTTCTATAGCTCATTGTGAAAATATTGCAGCTGAAATAGAAGGAGCAGTAGTTGTAAGTACTAATACTAAAAATAGGGATGAGATTATAAGAAAATTTACAAATAAAGAAATAAGGGTTCTTGTAAACTGCATGATATTTACTGAAGGTATAGATATGCCTTTAGTTGAAACAATAATAATATGTAGGCCAACAAAAAATAGTTCATTATATGCACAGATGGTTGGAAGAGGTCTTAGACTTCATAAAGATAAGGACAAGCTTAATTTAATTGATTTAGTTTGTGTTACTGGGAAGAATAAGCTTTGCACAGCAGCAAGTTTGTTAGGTTTAAATGTGGATAATTTAGATGATGATGAACTTAAGGAGTTAGATGGTAACTTGCTTGATATTCCAAGGAAAATAAAAGAATTTGAAAGTCCAAGGCTTTGGATTAAGGAAACTGAAGAGGTGAATCTTTGGGCTAAGGAGAGAAATTATAATTTTCATAATATAAACTGGACAAGAAGTTTTAATGGTGATTTGATTTTAATTTTGAGAGATATAAGAATTAAGTTACCTTGTCAGGATGAGCTAGGGTATACGGTTTATAATGGAGAAAGAATGAAGATGCAGGATGCTCTTGATAAGGTATTTAATATATTAAATTTGCATTATCAGGATCAAAGGCCTTTATGGGATTTGTATATAATAAGGAAATGGGGAAATGAACCAGCATCTTTTAAGCAGATGGAGTGGATTAAGAAGTATATGGGAAGTAGGGAAATTGGTGATTTAACTAAGGGGGAAGCTCATTATATATTGAATAGGTTATTTAATAGTGAGAGTAGTTTGGGGATATAAAATTTGGTAAAATAATTTTGGGAATGATATGTATAAAATGGGATGTAATGAGATGAAGTGTCAGGTTTGAGGAGAAGTATTAAATGAAAATAGTATGTTTGGATGGGTTAAAGGTGATAAATTTAATCCTGTAAATATTTATGATGTACTTAAGGATATAAGGAATCCACTTAATTTAAGTTGTAGTATTTTGTATTGTAATAATTGTGCGGGAAAAGTGGATAATGTTATGTTTAGTGTTTTTAACAAGGGGGTATCGGACTATCATTTATCTAGATTGGTGGAGGATAAGGGGTTATCTGAGTATATTGTAGAGAATGAGGCTAATGGATTGTTTGAGGATTATTTAAAGGTTAGAGAGGTTTTGATTGGATAAAGAGTTAATGGGAGCTTCAAGATTTTGAAGTTCATGATAACAGTTAGTTTTGTGCTAGCTGTTATTTTTTGAACTTCAAAGCCTACGGGAGCCCTTGAGAGGGGCGAAATCGCCCTCTTGATACAATAGAGGCAGAGGAAGGGCTGAAGTCACTATCTTGCTTTAAATTGAGAAAAATTATAGTTTTCTTAAGTTTTCAACATCAGAAGTAGTTAATCCGGTTTTTAAGGCAATAGTTTCATTATCAAGAATATCTAATAAATTTTTGGCGATAGCTATTTTTTCTTCTTTTTTACCTTCTTCTCGGCCTTCTTCTCTACCTTTTTTTAGCCCTTTTTCTATGCCTTTTCTTTCCACTGCATTTAATTCACTTATTTTATCCCTTAAAGAATTAGCTCTCATATCATATAATTCTCTTTGAGTACTGTCATTATTCATTCTTATAAGTTCATCTTTTGCTTGTCGTATTTCTTCTATACTTAGTTCTAAACTTCTAACCTTTTTACTTTGAGGGGCTAATAAACATTTACTCATATTTCACCTCAATATTATTAGTTATATACATATATTATATATCTTGAATATCTATTTATAAATAAAAATTCAGTATGATTTTTATAAACAGCAGTTGGATTAATTGAAAATTAAAAGGATTTTGGCTTGAGGCATCTATTATTTTATCCTAATATCAATAAAAAGCTCCAGAAATGTGGCTTTTTAACAAAAAACGGAAACAAAGTCTATGCTAAACAGAAACTTGTCTCTGAAAAATTTTAGAACCCCTGAGAGTTCTTGAGAGGGACGAAGTCACTCTCTTGCTCTGTTATGATTCTAAGAGTAAGAGTCATAGTTGTAGAATAGAAAAAATATAATCAAGAGATTTACTACCTAGAAAAATCATGCCAAGGATAATCATTTTATTAAATTGTTGATGCAATTAATCGAATTGAGGAAGCTTGCATTTGGGATTAAGAATATGTTTAATTATGAGGAGAGGAAGTAATGTCTATCCTCCACCATGAAACCTTCGACAATACAGAAAATGTGTTGTCGAGGGTTTTTTATTTTATAATTAAGTTATAAATTGATATCGTCATAAATAAAGCCAGCTTTAATAAATAAAAATATAGTTCTTTAGTATTAAGAATTAATACAATGGTAATCAGTGATAATAAAAAGATATATATATAATTAGTGAATTATATAAGTTGATACTATAAAATAACTATGTTATTCTAATAAAATGAGGTGAGAAAATGGAATCATTATTAAATTTAATAGATGAAAAAAAAGAAGTTTTAAAAACAGCTCAAGTAATGGAGTTTTTAGGAATTAGTAAACATAAATTAAATAAGCTAATTAAAGATGGGAAAATAAATGTACATAAAAATGAAAAGAATAGAAATGAATTTTATAAGAATGAAATAGAGAGATATAAAGAGGAACATGGAGATAGTTTAGAGCCTACAGTAGATGCTAGAAATAATTTAAATGATCTTACAGGAAAAGAATGGTTACCTGAAACTAAGAGCTTTTGGTATCAAAAAGGATTAGGAGCTAGTCATCCTCATGCTCAAATAGAAAAGCAACATCCAGCACCATTTTCATTTCAAGATGTACAAAGATTAGTATTGTTTTTTACTAAAAAAGGTCAAAAAGTATTAGATCCATTTAGTGGAACAGGGTCAACTATTAAGGCATGTGCTCTCTCTGAACGTATTGGGGTAGGGATTGAATTATCAACTCATTGGTTTGATTTATCAAAACATAGAATTGAATATGAAGTAGGTGAAGGTGAATCATTAAGACATATTTTTATCAACCAAGACTGTAGAGAAGCCTTAGATGAAATGGAACATAATAGTATTGATTTGGTTGTAACAAGTCCACCTTATTGGTCTATCCTAAATAAAAAAATAGACCATAAAACTAAAAAAAGAGTAGAAGAGGGATTAGCAACAAATTACTCTGATGATAAGAAAGATTTAGCTAATATAGATGATTATCAAGAGTTTTTAGATGAGTTAAAAGATGTATTTATAAAAAGTGCAAAAGTATTAAAAGACAATAAATATATGTGCATTATTGTATCAGATTTTAGAAATCAATCAGAATTTGTAAGTTTTCATAGCGATATTATTCAAATTATGAATAAATGTGAAATAGATAATAAACATGAATTAATGTTACAGGGGGTAAAGGTATTATTACAAAATCATAAAAGCTTACTACCTTATGGATATCCTTTCGCGTATGTTGAAAATATACATCATCAATATATTTTGATATTTAAAAAACAAGCAAAAAAAGTTAAAAAGAAGGCTAAGGATAAAAATAAGGAGGTAAATTGATAATATGGATTGGGAGTATAATAGAATATATCAAGGAAATTGTGATGATATATTACCTAAAATGATAAATAATGGTTTGAAATTTGACTTAATTCTAACGGACCCACCATATAACTTAAAAAAAGATTTTGGAAATGATAGTGATAATTTGACGTTACCTCAGTTTGTTGAGATAAATAAGCAAAGATTATCATTATGCAAAGAGTTACTTAATAAGAATGGAAGTATAATTTGGTTTGGAATTCATCATTATATTTGCTTTATTCAATGTATTATGTATGAATTAGGATTATTCTATAGAAGAATGAATATATGGAGATATGAGAATGGTTTTTCACGTTCTAAAAAAGTGCCTCAGGCACAGTATGAACCATTTTTATGGTTTTCAAAATCAGATAAAAAATGGACTTATAATGTAGATGATGTTAGAGTACCGTATAAAAGCCAAGAAAGATTAAAAAATCCAGTATATTATAAAAATTCAAGGGGAGAAACGAAGGAATGGAGACCTAATCCATTAGGCGCAATGAGAAGTGATATTTGGGAATTTCCAACATTAGCTGGAAAAACATTTAAGAATGAAAGAACTGAACATCCAACTCAAAAGCCAGAGAGTTTAATTACAGAGCTCATAAAAGCATTTTGTCCTAAAAATAAAGAAGGATTATATGAAGGGATTATACTAGACCCATTTCATGGTTCAGGAACATTAGGTGTTTGTTGTGAGAAATTAAATAAGCAAGGTCATAAAATAAAATGGATTGGTATAGAGATAGAAGAAAAATGGGTTTCAATAGGAAAAGATAGAATAGATGCTATAGACAAAGAATAGGGCAATATTGAATTGCTCTATTTTTGTTGTATTTAGAATACCACAGGTTCAATCTGTGGTTCCGTAAGGCTTGTAGCAGTGAGTAGAAATAAAAAAACTCCATTGTAAAATTATAGTAGGTTTACCGACCATAACTATAATACAAGGAGGTGTCCAATATAGATAATATTAGTTTAGCACATAGTAAATGGAACTGTAAATATCACATAGTATTCGCACCAAAGTATAGAAGGCAAATTATTTATGGAAAAATAAAAGCTGATATAGGAGCAATATTAAGAAAATTATGTGATGAAAAAGGTGTAGAAATAATAAAAGCAAATGCATGTAAAGATCATATACATATGCTTGTTAGTATACCACCCAAATTAAGTGTTTCGCAATTTATGGGATATTTAAAAGGAAAAAGCTCGTTAATGATATTTGACCGACATGCAGATTTAAAATATAAATATGGAAATAGGCAGTTTTGGTGTAAGGGATATTATATTGATACAGTAGGAAGAAATAAAAAAGTAATAAAAGAATATATAAAAAATCAAATTCAAGAGGATTTAGATTATGAATGAATGAGTTTAAAAGAAAATATAGACTTATTTACAGGTGATCTGATAGAAAAAGGCAAATAATAAAATTCCTTTAGAGGTGGCCAGAAAAAATATGCGGTTGGCAAACCGTTCGACGTGCGAGTAGCCAGCCAGTAGTAGAGCTTTATAGGTGCAGGGCAAACCACCCGTTTGACGGGTGGCCTTGATTTATTTATTAACTTCAAGAATTGAGTTACAACCGATACTTAAATTTATATTTCTATCTAATATGAGTTTAATTGAATTTCGAATAGATAAATTATCACAGTCTGCATAAAAATCATGAGATATTATATCTACTCTTTGTAAGTTCCAGAGTATTAATAATAATGCGCCGAGAGAGATAGAATTAATTTTTATATTTAATACTTGTTTAATATCTTGTATCACCCTCCAATATTCACTTCTTGTATTTGGAAATTCTAAGCTTACAATTAGCGGATATATTGAACTACAATCATTTGAATATCTAGAGCATATTACAGCAATATCATCTAAAATATTCCTAGGAGAATTTAATAAATCACTACCAAATTCTATTTCGCACACGCCTAATTGTGAAGAGTTACTTAGCAGGCCATCCATTCTAAAGTTGTTATCGCCTGTCTTACTTGAATTGTAAGTTGTACCTAATGACAATAATATATTTCTAACAAATACGTTAGGAAGGTTGCTATCTATTTTATTTAGTTTAAATATATCTTTGTAAATCTTATTCATAACTAAATCGCTTTCAGCAATAAGAGTACCTTCATATTTTAAGCCATTTATAATATTTAAAGCATTATTAAATTCATCAAAACTTACAGTAGTATAATGCGATTTATCATTGTCCACTATTTTTGTATTTATTATTGCAGAACCATTCTTTATATAAATAGCTTTAGTAGGACATCTAAAGGCACAAATACCACAACCAATACATTTGCTAGTATCTATTACAGGTGTAGAATTATCTTTATCAATAGATATAGCATTAGCAGGGCAAATGATATTATTAGTATTATAAGCACAATCAGGTAATGCTTTCAATTTAAGCTCTGCTTTAGAAAATTTATAGCAAGGTGCATTAGGACATTTTAAACATGATGAAAAAACAGTACTTCCATCATTAAAATGAATGGTAGCTGGTTGAGAAGGCACTACTTTAATCTTATCTATTGAACTTAAATTATTTATAGAAAGTGGGTTTACTTTATTTATTTTTTGTTTCAAAACATTATACATTAATAAAACCTCCTGAATTAGATAAATCTTCTATACTAATAGTTAGATTATTAAATAATGCATTTAAGGCCATGACAGTTAATGTTTTTAAATCAATAAGTGAAATATTTATATTATAAGTTTTCTTAATATCAGTTATTAATCTAATTACATCAGACCTATTATTAGGCAAGTTGAATCCTAAAGCAAGTGAAGTTGTTTCAAAAGTTGTTGGATATAAGTCTCTGTATCTTGATAGAATTATTACTTTGTTTTCTAATGCTTGTCTAACTGCCTTAGCTGAAATATTTAGTTCTTCACCTGGAGATTTAATTTCTATTGGAATACTAAATTTATCATCTATTATAAATGCATCAAATCTTAAACTATTATTTCCTTTTGGAGATACTTTGCAGTTTAATCCTAATATATTAAACAGTTCGCCTATTAAAGGGTAGAAAGTATCTTGATTATCTTTGGAATGATTTTGACAAAATATATCAGCGGTTTTATTAATATCATTAGTAGTAGAATATATTTTTGTTAATTCTAAGCAAGCATTATTAGTAGTTTTCTTAGTTGATTGTAAATCCGAAAACTTTAATAATGTATTAATATTCGAATAATCAATAGTTTTAGAATTAGGTGATTCTTTAACAGTTATCTCATCTATATTTGTTTTAGCTACTGTAGATAAAAATTCAGATAAGGCATCATCTACAATTGTGCTATCAATAGTTTGGTATGGTGAAAATAATATAGGAATATTATTAAAGTGGTTATTAACTAATTCAAAATCAGAATTTAAAACATCCATTAATGGAGAAATATCAAACCCACTTCTCTGTAACATTAAAAATATTGATGTACGAATTAATTCTTTTTTTATACATTCAACGTCATTAAAAGTTTGAAAGTGACTTTTATTAGATAAAGTATTAATTGAAAAACGTATATCTATTGAACTTTCTATATTAAATAAAGTTTCTTCACCATATTTCGTTAATTTTAGAAACTTTGTACTTCCCATATTGGAATATATGTTTTTTATAGAAACTTTTTCAGCCCAACCGCATGAACACAGCATAGCTATAGGGAATCTAGTATAATTTCCAAGTGTATTAACTTGGACATTTAAGCCGTTGGCTAGCTTTTCCAAAGCATCTTTTACATTAGAATACTTTTTAGTTTTTCTTAAATTTTTTATAGCCGTAATCTTAGAATTATAATCATTAGTATTAGTATCATCAATGTTCATTGGACCAAGAATTAATTCATCTTTGGTTAAAAGGCCATCTAAATCTTTCATTGATTTTAAAATACAATAAAATGGACGAAGATGCTTAGAGGTTCTTTCAAGAACTTCATTATTTATTATTTCATTAGGATAATTAATTCCTAATAGACATTCTTTAAAAAGTGGTAAGGGGTCATCAGCTGTAGCTATATGATGTCCTAAAAAAGTGAATGAGTAGTTTAGAGATTTTCCATTAATAGATTTTAACCAACCTAAAGCTCTATATAATTCTGAATATGCTTTAAATTGATTAAAAAGGGGTTTAAGAGCATTATTAGAAGATTTGTTTGATTGTTCAACTGCTCGAGAACCAGCGAAGCCTCTAGAGCTTGCAAGGCCTTGTTCAGCTAGAACATTCATATCATCTAATGTAAAAAAGTATTTATCATGAAAATGTTCATATGTGGATTTGAAAATTAGAAAAAAGTTTTCTATATTACTACCTGGATTTGGAAATCTAATCAAATTTATTCCTCCTTGTACATGTTAATAATAAAAAAATAGTTTATATTACAAATTATACCTTAAATTAGATTTTTTCAAAAGATGTAGTAAGAATAGAGAAGATAACATTATATAAAAAATAAATATATATAATAAATAAGATAGTACATATAAAATTGCTATAAGTCTAAAAATCTTATCTTTAGCATAAATGTTAAGGGGGATATATAAGAGGATGAAAGAAATAGGAAAAGTAGTAAATAGAAAAGATTTAAAATGTTAGGATAGATATCAAAAATAAGTAAGAGTTATTATATTAGAAATACTTAAAATACTAGATGAAAGCTATGTCTCAGATAGAAAAATAGGGAAGGATTTAGGTGGGAATGTAATAATAATAGAAACTATACTCGATATCAAAATGTTGAGAGAAGAAAAATTACAAGGATTAATACCAGAATATACTGAGCTAATTGAATGCGGTGAAGGAGATAATTGGACTTTTTGTACTTAGAATACTATAGGTTCGAACTGTGGTTTCGGAAAGCTTCTAGCGGTTAGTATAAATAAAAAACTCTACTGTAAATTATAGTAGGTTTGCCGACAACAGCTATAATGTAAGGAGAGTTCATATGATTGATAAAAATAGTTTATCACATACTAAATATAACTGTAAATATCATATAGTCTTTCCATATAAGTTTAGGAGAAAAGAAATATATTGAGGGTAAAAAAGGATAGGAAAGCGATTAAGGCAATTTTATGAATAGAAGGGTGTTACTATTATCGAAGCGTATGTCTGCGTAGATTATATATACCTGTTTGTAGAAATACTACCGGCTTAGCAGGTGGATATTTGTTAAAAATGGTAATGAAGCAGAAATAAAAAGTGAGATTGAGAAATATAAGGTATATGAAAAATATAATAATCATTATTTTATAAATGTTTATTGAATATTAATTTAAATAAAGCAATATATATATTTGGGGAGGGGTAAAAGTGGAGAGGATAGAGAAAAATAAGATATTATTACCATTTACAGTTTTTAAAGATAAAAAAGTTAATATTTTAATATGGTTTATATGTATAATTATGTTTAGTAATCTAGGGATAATTTTCTTGGTGATTAATGCTATAAATAATGGTAGTGGTATTGAGTTTGCAGAAATATTTGCAACTGGAGCGCTTTATTTAAATGGAGTATCATTATTAGCGTCATATATGGCAACAATAGCATTTGATTTTATTAATCAAACAAAAAATACAAAATTTATTACATATAAAACAATAACATTAATAATAAGTATATTACTATTAGCAGTTCTTGCGCTAGGATATTCATCTATATATAAAGTTGAAGAATTATCATGGATAGCTAATATATTTCAAATAATCATGTATATAGTATCAATTGTAGTAAGCTTATATATTTTTTCTTTGTCATGTATGGAGTTAGATGATCAATATGATAAATACTCTGAATATGATGATAATAATAGAAATACTATTGTTAAGAAAAGTAACAATTCAAATAATGATGGAAAGGGGAATAATATATAATGCTAGTACCATATATAGAGATTAATCAGCCAATAGGCACATTCTATATAACTAAACTTATTCCAGAAACTATTTTAGCATGTACTAAAGTGAATAGGCGATCAGAGAGTTGTATAGGTATTCAAAGATCATTAGATAATAAAAAGGTAAATCAGATAGAAAATTATTCTGATGATCCAGATGCAACATTTCCTACACCAATAATAATAGCTGTAGATAGTAAAAAGGTAGATATAAAAGGAAATAACATTGAATTTAGTGACAAAAGTATTATAGGAGAAATAATAGATGGACAACATAGAATAGAGGGCTTAAGGAATAGTAATAATAGGTTTAAGTTTGAGCTACCAGTAGTATTTATGTTTGATTTAACATCTGAAGAAAAAGCATATGTTTTTTCGGTAATAAATAGTAATCAAAAGCCAGTATCGAAGTCATTAATATATGACTTGTTTGATTTAAGTGATAAAAGGAGTCCGTATAGAACAGCTCATGAAATTGCTAGAGGATTGAATACGGATAAAGAATCAGCATTTTATGGTAAATTGAAAATGTTAGGTAAAAAAGAAGGCAAAGAAAGTTCGTTATCTCAAGGAACTTTTGTATATCACTTATTAAAATGTATTAGCAAGAATCCAGATAAAGATTCAATTGATATAAAAAATAAAAAAGAATTAACTGATGATATTTCACTTCCATTAAGATATTATTTTATTAAAAACAAGGATGAAATAATATATAAAATTATTAGAAATTATTTTAATGCTATTGCAAGAGTATTTAGTAATGATTGGAATAATTCGGAAGATTTTATTTTGGCAAGAAGTACTGGGTATGGAGCTTTAATGAGAGTCTTTCCTTATGTATACAAGATAGGAGATAAAAGAAATACATTAAAAGAAGAGTTCTTCTTTGAGATATTTAATTCGATAAAAGATGATTTTTATACTAAATATAAATTTACATCAGATGTATTTTCATCAAATGAGCAAGAACAGAATAGACTTTCTAAAATAATAATAGAATTAATCAAAGAAAATGGTGCGTTTTAAAGGTAGTCCTTTGCTTTCATCACACCACATTATATAAAAGCCACAGAAATGTGGCTTTTTATTATACTGAAATATAAATACTATAGACATCTATGATAAAATTAAAAGATAAACAACTAACAATGGAGGGAGCAAAATTGAAAGAAGGTCTATACGAACAAATAATAAACAAAGAAATACAACAACAATTAAACAAGCTAGAAGAAGAAAAATTCATTATAGATAAAGACAAAATAGATAAAGAAGAAGCAAAAGCAATCCTTTCACAATACATATCACAAATAATAAGAAAATCCCTAAACTACATTAGAGATAAAGAAAAAGAAGATAGCGAAAAACTAATAAAACAAATAGAAGCTTGTAATGACATAATTAACATATTAAGCAAAGTGTCAAATGAAGAAGAAATTAAAAAATATGAAATAGATAAAAATGGAGAAATGCTAACAGCTCTATATTCAAAAGTAAATAATAAAAGAGCATTAAACAGTAAAAAAGCAACAAGACCAGTAACTCCATTATCACAAAGTTCACTATTCACAGGATCAGGACAAGAACCTAACATGTTAGGAGAGTTAAATAAAGAAATACTATCCTGTGATTCTATAGATTTATTAGTTTCCTTTGTAAAGTGGAGTGGAATAAGATGTATTATTGAAAGCTTAAAGGAAGCAACAATAAACAATAATAAAAAGCTAAGAATAATAACTACTTCATATATGGGAGCTACAGATGTTAAAGCTATTGAAGAGTTAAGTAAGCTACCTAATACAGAAATTAAAATTTCTTATGATACAGATAGAACAAGACTTCATGCAAAGGCTTATATGTTTAAAAGAGAAACAGGCTTTACCACTGCATATATAGGTTCATCAAATCTTTCAAATGCTGCATTAACTTCAGGATTAGAATGGAATTTAAAAATAACAGAACAAGATTCTTTTGATATTATAAAGAAGTTTGAAGCTACCTTTGAAAGCTATTGGAATGATTCTGAATTTGTTTCTTACAATGGAACAGAAGAGGATAAAGGAAGATTACAAATATCCTTAAGAAAAGAACAAAAAGATAGTGATAATGATTTAAACTTTACTTTTGATATAAGACCATATGCTTATCAAAAAGAAATATTAGAAAAATTACAAGTTGAAAGAAAGATTTTCAATAAAAATAGAAACTTAGTTATTGCTGCAACTGGTGTAGGTAAAACTGTAATTTCAGCCTTTGACTACAAAGATTTTTGTAAAGAAAATATGGGTAAACCTAATAGGTTATTATTTGTAGTTCATCGTGAAGAAATATTAAAACAAGCAAGAGATACCTTTAGGGCAATATTAAAAAATAATAATTTTGGTGAACTAATGGTAGGGGGAAGAACTCCAGAAAACTTAGATCATTTATTTGTTTCTATACAAAGTTTAAATAGTAAGGATTTATGTGAAATAACATCAGAAGATTACTATGATTTTATTATAGTTGATGAATTTCACCATGCAGCTGCACCATCATATCAAAGATTATTAAGTTATTATAAGCCTAAAGTATTATTAGGATTAACTGCCACTCCTGAAAGAAATGATAATAAAGATATATTTAAATATTTTGAAGATAGAATATCAGGTGAAATAAGATTACCAGAAGCTATAGATAGAAAATTATTAAGTCCATTTCAATATTTTGCAGTATCTGATTCAGTAGACTTATCTAAGCTTAAATGGCAAATAAAAGGCTATAATATAAGTGAATTAGATAAAGTTTATACAGGTAATGATATAAGAGTTAATAATATACTTGCAAGTTTAAATAAATATATTACAGATATAAATGAAGTAGTAGGACTAGGATTCTGTGTAAGTAAAGAACATGCAAAATTTATGGCTTTAAGATTTAATGAAGCTGGAATTCAATCATTAGCATTAACAGATGAAAGTAAAAAAGAAGATAGAAATAATGCTAAGGAAAGATTAGTTAATGGAGAAATAAAGTTTATCTTTGTTGTTGATATATATAATGAAGGTGTTGATATTCCAGAAGTTAATACTATTTTATTTTTAAGGCCAACAGAGAGCTTAACTGTATTTTTACAACAACTAGGAAGAGGATTAAGACTAAGTGAAGGAAAAGAATGTTTAACTGTTCTTGATTATGTTGGGCAAGCACATAAAAATTATAACTTTGAGGAAAAGTTTAGATCACTAATTGGTAGAAGTAATAAATCTGTAAAAGAGTATATTGAAAATGGATTTTTAACTTTACCTAAGGGATGTTATATTCAATTAGAAAAAGAAGCTAAAGAATATATTTTAAGAAATATAAAATCTGCAGCTAATACAAAAACAAATTTAATAAGTAAGCTTAGAACATTTAAAGGTGATACAGACTTAGAATTAACTTTAGAAAACTTTTTAGATTATCATAATCTATCATTAACAGATTTTTATGGAAAGTCTAAAGACAGAAGCTTTTCAAGAATGTGTGTACTTGCAGAAGAAAAAGAAGATTTTTATGATGAAAATGAAGATATAATAACTAAAAAGCTATATAATCTATTATTTATTAATTCAAGAAGATTAATAGAGTTTATTATTAAAATAATTAATAACTATGATAATATTTCAGAAGTTGATTTTAATAATGAAGAAAAATTAATGTTAAATATGATGTATTATATTTTCTATAATGATGCACCTAATAAAGTAGGATTATCTTCTATAAATGAAGGAATTAATAAATTACTTACTAATAAAACTATGATGAAAGAAGCTTCAGATATATTAAGCTATAATTATAAACATATTGAATTTATAGATAAGAAAGTTGATTTAGGCTTTGATTGTCCTTTAGATTTACATTGTGATTATACAACTGATGTAATTATGGCTGCTTTTGGATACTTTAATGAAGAAAAGAAGCCAGCTTTTAGAGAAGGTGTTAAGTATTTTGAAGATAAGAAAACTGATATATTCTTTATAACATTAAATAAGAGTGATAAAGACTTTTCACCATCTACACTTTATGAAGATTATGCAATTAATGAAAAGTTATTTCACTGGCAAACTCAAAGTAAAACATCAATACAAAGTACAACAGGACAAAGATATATCAATCATTTAAAAGCTGGAAATAAGATAGCTCTTTTTGTTAGAGAATATAAAACTAGAGATGGACTTACATCACCATTTACTTATTTAGGTACATGTGAATACAGAAGTCATAGTGGTGATAAACCTATTAGCTTTGTATGGAAGCTTCATGAAGAAATTCCAGCAAGTATGATTAATAAAGCTAATAAAAGTATTATAATTTAAGGGTATTGGGGGAGAGGTTATTTGAAAAGAAATAGATTATTATATTTAATATTAACAATAATAGTTATGGTATTAGGATTATTATCAAGAAAAATAAGTGGCTTACCTAAAATAATAGAATTATATTCAGGAGATATACTATGGGCACTTATGGTATTTCTATTATTTGCGTTTTTATTCAACAAAAAATCCACAATATTTATTATTTCCTGGGCAATAATTTGCTCATATAGCATAGAAATAAGTCAGTTATATCATGCACCTTGGATAGATGCTATAAGAAATACAACTTTAGGAGGGCTAATATTAGGTTTTGGATTCTTATGGAGTGATTTAGTATGTTATACAATTGGTGTTATAATAGGAATAATAATAGATATTATGATAAATAAAACTAATATTAAAGTTATGAGTAATGAAGAAAGATAAGAACAAATGAAAATACTATAATTAGTTGAAAAACTATTAAATAAAAAGAGGAAAAACTTATGAGATTAGGAGTTATTTCAGATACACATGGAGTATTAAGAGATGAAGTAATTGAAAAACTTAAAGGTTGTGACTATATAATTCATGCAGGTGATGTAGGCGGTAAAGAAATAATAGATAAGTTAGAAAGTATAACAAAAACTTTTGTTGTACGAGGAAATAATGATAAAGATGAATGGGGACTTACCCTTCCAGAGTATAAAGAAATAGAAATGGATGAAGTTCTAATTTATGTTGTTCATAATAAAGCAGACATACCAACGGATCTAAAAGAAGTAGACTTAGTTATTTATGGACATTCACATAAGTTTAGTAATGAAAAGATTGATAATATAGTTTATTTAAATCCAGGTGCTTGTGGAAGAAAGAGATTTTCACTACCTTTATCTATGGCAATAGTTGAAATAAACTTAGATGATATAAAAATTGAAAAAATTGATTTAAATTGAAGTAGAAGAAATCTTAGTTGAAAAAGAACAAGCTAAGATTTCTTTTTATCACAAAAATAATAAATATAAAATAAATTAATCTAGATTATAACCCTAGAAGTAAAAAGTGGCAAATATATAATTAGGAGAGTAATAAACAGATGAAAATAATAAAAGTAGTAGCAGCAATACTTCAAAAAGAAGATAAAATACTTATAGCAAGAAAAAAAGAAGGTAAACCACTGGCAGGATATTTTGAATTTCCAGGTGGAAAGATTGAAAAAGGTGAAACACCAGAGGAAAGTCTTGCTCGTGAGCTTATGGAAGAGATGAATATAAAGATTGATGTTAAAGAGTATGTAGGTGAGAGTATATATGATTATGGTAATGGAAAAGTAATATCATTACTTGGATATATATCAGAAATTATAGATGGAGAAATTAAGCTTTCAGATCATGATAGATATGAATGGGTTACATTAGAAGAAATCAATAACTATAAAATAGCACCTGCAGATATACCATTGATAGATAAATTAAGATAAACTAAAAAAACATATGTTTGCATAAAGAAAGTATGTTCTGGTAATAATATCATTAGGAGGTATTATTATGGGTAAAATAATTTATGCAGAAAATATTTTTGAGGAAAGTGGAAAGTATAATGGTCATATTCAACTAGATAAGATTATGAAGAGATTATTCACTATTCAGAATAAAAAACCTATTATTGATTTTTTAAATGCAATATATAATGATAATCTTAGTGATGATACAATTATTACATACTTAAATAATGAGATAACTACACAAGATTCTTTTGAGAAAACTATTTTTGAATCACTATATAGTGATATAAGAATTAAAGCAAATGATAATAGTAGGGAATTTCAGTATTCAATAGAATTTCAAACCAAAGAAGATAAAAGCATAGCTATAAGATTATTTAAATATAGCTTTAATTTGGCAATACAAGATATTCAAAAGTATGAAAATAAAATAGTTATAAATCTACCAAAACCCTATGTAATAGTTTTAGAAGAAAGTAGAGATGTTCCAGATAAATATGAATTTATAATGAGATTAGACGAAAAAGAGTTAAGGTACGAATGTAATGTTTTAAAATATTTTGAATATGATATAGAAAAATTATATAGTGAAAATATGTATTTATTATTTCCTATTAAGATTATTGAAGTAAGAAAAGATATAAGAAAGATTAAATACAGCAAAAATATAACATTAGATAATCCGTTGATAAGAAAAATTAGAATAGATATACTTAATATAACAGAAGAAATATTAAACTATACAGGATATGTTTATGATAAAGGTTTAATAACAACTACAGAGTATGAAGAGTTTGGTATAATAATAGAAAATTTAGTTAGTTATTTAAATAAAGAAGTTGACAATATATTTGATAAAATTGATAAGGAGATTGTTAGTATGGTAGATAGAATAATTGATCCTAAGGTAAGAGAGAAATATAAGGAAATTTATAGGGAGGAAGGATTACGCGAAGGAAGAGAAGAAGGATTAAGAGAAGGATTAAAAGAAGGATTAAAAGAAGGATTAAAAGAAGGAATGGGTAAGGCTAAAATTGAAGATGCTAGAAATCTTTTAAAATTAGGAGTTAGCAAAGATATAATAGTTTCTGCAATAGGATTGAATGAAAATCAAGTTGATGAGTTAATAGAAGAAATTTCAAATGAGAAGAAATTAAATTAATTTTAAGCAGTATCAAAATAATTTTTGATGCTGCTTAATTTTGATTCTTATGACAAATAAAGTTAAATAAAACTATTTTGGGATTATAATCTATAATACTGTATAATCAAAGTATACAATATTGAATAATTGCAATATTTAGCCATACAATTTATATATTGAAAAGATAAATTTTATTATAATTATTTTCAAAAGGAGATTGATTTATCAAGGCTATATATTATCTTTTCAGAAAATGAAAATACATTATATATAGTTGAGAATTTCCTATAGTTTAAAGAACATTTTTAATATAATGGTACAAAATATGCTTGTATAAATATATTATCAAATTAATGAAAACCTATTATGTAAGTGTTATAATTAGTAGTGAGTAAAGAATGTAACAAAAAAGAATGTGTTATATTAATATCGATTTGGAGGGAAGTTGACTTGAGTTTTAATAGAAATATATTTGGAAGTAATTCTAAGGATGAGATTCTAACTTTAGTAAAAAGTAAAGAGTTTAAAGATATATTCTTAAAACATAATATAAGAAATGTAATTATTTTTGGAAGCTTAACTAAAGATGAATTTAACGAAGAATCAGATATTGATATAGCAATTATAGGTGATGATAAAATATCATCTAATTTAGATTTGAATTTGACATTGGAACTTGAAGATTTCTTAGAAAGAAGTATAGATTTAATAGATATTAATGATGAAGATATAGAAAATCTCATTAAGATAGAAGCTTTAAATAGTGAAATGGTAATAATAAAAGATAATAAATATAATGAAAAATTCAATTATTATGATGAACTATTTAAAGAAAATATTGAATTTTGGAGCAGATTAGATAAGGTAGTTTTAGAGAATGATAAAAATAGATTAAACAAGTTACTCTATGATCTAGAATTAGAATATAGGGATATTCAGGAATCTTTAAAGTTTATACAAGTGTATTCTGATAATGAACTCTTAAAAAAAGAACTTTCCAATAGTCTTAAATATAAATATTTAAGTATGTTTATTTTATATGAAGATTTTATATCAATGCTTTTAAAGGAATATAATATTTATAAAATAGGAATGACAATAGATTCAGCTATAAAGTTGTTAAAAGATAAAAATGTTCTTACTGATAAATTTGCTAATTATTTAAATTCAGCTAGATTATTAAGAAATAGAATTGGACATAGATATAAACAACCTAAGATAGAAGTTTTAATTGAATTTTTGGAAGAAAATAATGACATAAAAAAAGAATTTTTATTATTTATAAAGAGTTTTATGAGCTAAATGAAGATATTTAAAGAAGGTAAAAAATATCTGAAATGGGTTAATATAGAATTGATACTAGTGAGGAATTAAAAGAATATAAAGAAAAGATAAATGAAAAATAAAGGCTTTGCATTACTGCAGAGCCTTTAATATATTTTTATAATAATATAAAAAATTAATATTATGGAGGGTAATGAGATGAATAAGAAAATAATAGATGCTATAAAAGGGGGCCTTTGGGGATTAATAGTTGGTGATGCATTAGGAGTGCCAGTTGAATTTCAAGATAGAGAAGAGTTAGAAAAAAATCCTGTAATAGATATGAGATCAGATGGTACACATAATCAACCAAAAGGAACATGGTCAGATGATACTTCAATGACATTATGTTTAGTAGATAATTTAATTAAGGGATATGACTTAAATGAAATAGCAAATAATTTTGTAAAATGGTATAGACATGGATTTATGACTCCATATGGAATAGCTTTTGATATTGGAAATACTACAAGAAAAGCTAATTTCTGAATTTTGCGATAGTATTATATTTAGAATAGGAAAAAAATAAAAAGGCTAAAATTAATAATATGAAATTATCTTATATGGTATAATTATTATAGTTTTTATAATTTGAGAGTTAGCGGAAGGAGTACAAATAATGGAGCCAATAAGAAATGTATTTATTACATTAGAGCAATTTGAAGAAATTCAAAGTAAGTATGATGGTATATGTGAATATTTAAATGGAGAAATTTTATTTAGTTCAAGAACATCTAGACAGCATAATAGAGTAGTTAGAAAAATATTAACTAAATTAGATATATATTTAGAGGGAAGTAAATGTGAGCCTTTTGCAGAACAAATAGAAGTTATATTTAAAAATGAAAGTGAACAGTATAATTTTTTACCAGATGTTTTTGTGATGTGTGAGGATGCTAAAACTTTAGGGGAAAGTTTCATATCAACTCCTAAGATTATTTTTGAAGTGGTATCTGAAAAGTATTCTGATAATGATTATTTTATAAAAGCTAGAATATATCAAAAGTTTGGAGTACTAGAGTACAATATAGTTGAACCTAGTGGATCTATAACTCAGTATAGATTAATTAATGGACATTATGGAACTCCAAAGGTATTTGAAGGTAATGATGTTTATACTAGCGTTGTATTTAATGATTTAAAAATTAATCTTAAGGATATTTTTATTTAAATACCTCTAGGGTAGAGCCATTTATTGGGTCTACCCTAGAGGTATTAATTAAAGTGGGAAAATTATTTTCAAACTTTCGAGGAGAATTTAAATTTTCTAAAATGAACTTTTTTGAAAAGACTATTATTAAAATCATTGCTAAAAAAGATAAGAGTTTAGGGAAGGTTGATGGTAAGACTGATATAAGTAAAATTAATGAAGAAAATATAAAAGTATTTGCAAAGAGTTTATATGTATAGTTATTAAAGTGGATAAGAGCAGAGAATAAGAAAAAAATAAAAAGGCTAAAATTAGAATTTTCCTTTAACCTAGAAGAAGTGCATAAAAATGTAAAATGTTTAAAATTTATACTACAAAACTAAAAAAGTTTCAAGCAGATGTATGGGAAAAAATATATAATATATACAATTAAATAAAAAGTATACACAAATATGAAAAAAATCAAAAAAATATATATAAATATGTCGAACATTATGTTATAATACATAAGTGAACAATAGATAAAACATTAAAGGATGGAGAGGACAAATGAAAAGATTTTTAGCATTACTTTCAGTTTTAGTACTAAGTATGTCAATGTTAGTTGGATGCGGTTCAAAATCAGCATCTAATGATGAATTAGTTGTATACTTCGTGCCATCAAGAGATCCAGCAGAGATCCAAGAAGCAACTAAGCCATTATCAGAAATGTTAAAGGCTGAATTATCAAATTTAGGTTATGATTTTGAAAACGTAAAAATTGAAGTTGGTACAAGCTTCGAAGCAGTTGGTGAAGCATTATCTTCAGGAACAGCTCAAGTTGGATTTATTCCAGGAGGAACTTATGTATTATATGATGATGGTGTAGATGTTGCATTAACAGCAACTAGATTTGGATTAAACCATGATTCAGAAAATCCAGCAGATTGGAATACAGCTCCAACAGAAAATACAGATAACAAAGTTAAATACTACAGATCATTAGTAATTGCTGGTCCAAGTGAAAAAGGACAAGAATTAGCTGCAAAGATTAACAATGGAGAAGAGTTAACTTTAGAAGATATTCAAAGCGCTACATGGGGAGTTTCATCAAACACAACTTCACCAGCAGGATATATTTATCCAAGCCTTTGGTTAAAAGAAAACTTTGGAATATCAATAACAGATCTTAAGAACAAAGTTGCTTTAGATAACTATGCAACATCATTATCTCAATTAGCAAGTGGTCAAATCGATGTAATGGTAACTTATGCTGATGCACGTTTAGACTATGCTGAACAATGGAATTCTAACTTTGGAAGAACAGCTTCTATATGGGATGAAACAAATGTTATTGGTGTAACTGACGGTGTTTATAATGATACAATATCTGTTACTAAGGATTCATCAATGACTCCAGAATTAAAGGAAGCTATACAACAAGCTTTCATTAACATAGGTAATACAGAAGAAGGTCTAGAAATTATTTCAATATACAGCCACAAAGGTTATGAAATTGGAAATAACTCTGACTACGATGCAGAAAGAGAAGCACAACAATTAATTAAATCTATGCAATAATTTTAAAATAAAATATTTTTTATTTTAGTAACTATAAAAATGAGTTCATGTTTAACATGGACTCCTTTTGTATATAAAGGAGTAATATACAAAATATTCATAAAAAAGATAAAGTTAGAATGTGAGGGAAACTCGTGATTAAGTTTGATAAGGTAAATAAGATTTATCCAAATGGATTACATGCACTAAAAAATATATCACTTGAAATAAATCAAGGTGAGTTTGTAGCAATAATAGGTTTATCAGGAGCTGGTAAGTCTACATTGTTAAGAACTATTAATAGAATGCACGATATTAGCGAAGGATCATTAACTGTAAATGGACAAGAAGTAAATGATTTAGCAGGAAAAGATTTAAGAAAGTTTAGACGTAAAGTAGGAATGGTATTCCAATCTTTTAATTTAGTAACTAGAACTACAGTAATAAACAATGTATTAACTTCAAGAGTACCAGATATGCCATTATGGAAATCTATAATAGGTTTATATTCTAAAGAAGATAAAGTTATAGCTTTAGAAGCATTAGATAAAGTAGGAATATTAGATAAGGCTTATGTTAGAGCTGATCAACTTTCTGGAGGACAACAACAAAGAGTTGCTTTAGCAAGAACATTAGCACAAAAGCCAGAAATAATTCTTGCCGATGAGCCAGTTGCAGCACTTGACCCAATAACTGCAAAACAAGTTATGGATGATTTTAAAAAGATTAATAAAGAATTAAATATGTCAGTATTAATTAATATTCACCATGTAGATTTAGCATTAAAATATGCTGATAGAGTTATTGGAATAAAGGCAGGAGAAATAGTATATGATGGACCATCTGCAAAAGTAGATAGTGAAGTATTAAAGCAAATATATGGCCGTGAATTAGCTGCTGATGAAGTAATGGGGGCTTAATTATGTTAGGAAAAATAAAAAATATATTTAAGCCTGAAAAGATTGTTTTAAGTAATGGTAAAGAAATTCAACCTAAAGCTTCAGTTGCACCTTTTGTAATAATTGGACTACTTTTAGCTTTAATAGTTGCAGGAAATGTAACAGGATTTAATTTTGAAACAATAATAAAGAGAGGAAATCAGTTCTTTGTAATATTAAAAGATATGTTTCCACCTGATTTTAGTTATATGAAAACAGTTATTGCACCACTTATAGAAACTATAAAAATATCTGTTTTAGGTTCTTTAATTGGAAGTTTTATAGCAATTCCTTTTGCTATGTTATGTTCTGTTAATATTAATAAATCTAAAATTGTTTTAAATTTAGTTAGAGTTGTAATGAGTATTACAAGAACATTACCAACATTAATTATTGCCTTAATATCAACTTATATTTTTGGATTAGGTACTTTTGCAGGTACTGTGGCAATATCAATATTTACTTTTGGTATAGTAACTAAAATGTTATATGAGAAAATTGAAACTGTTGATATGGGACCTTTTGAAGCTATGGAAGCTGTTGGTGCTACAAGAGTAAGGGCCTTTGTTGGAGCAATAATGCCACAAATAATGCCTTCATATTTATCAATTTGCCTTTATAGTTTAGAGATAAATGTAAGAGCAGCAGCAATACTTGGATATGTAGGAGCTGGTGGTATAGGTCTTATATTAAATGAAAAGATTGGTTGGAGAGAATATGATAGAGTTGGTATGATTCTTGTTATGTTATTCATCACAGTCTTAATTATAGAAAATGGAAGTAAGTATATAAGAGAAAGGTTAGGGTAGTATGGAATTATCAGTAAAAAAACAATTAGAAAAACAACCAAATACATGGATAAGTAAAGCCCTAACTGCATTATTTGTAGTACTTTTAATAGTATGGGCTTCAAAGGGAATTAATTTTAGTGGAATTAAATCAAATGGAGTTGATATTGCTAAAAATGTATTATCAGGAATTATACATCCTGATGTAGAAATGCTATTAACTGAAGTTCCAGCATTATTATTAGAAACTATTTGTATAGCTTTAATTGGTACTTTAATTGGAGCAGTATTAGCAGTACCATTAGCTTTTATATCTTCTACTAACATAATGCCTAAATGGGTAAGCGCTATAGGATTATTTATTATAGCAGCACTTAGAACATTCCCAGCATTCGTTTATGGATTAATGTTTATTCGTGTAACTGGACCAGGTGCTTTTGCAGGGGTTCTTACAGTATCAGTAATATCTATAGGTATGATAGCTAAATTATTTATTGAATCAATAGAAGATTTAGATACTAGAATATTAGAGTCTTTAGATGCTGCAGGATGTAATACTTTTGAAAAAATAAGATATGGAATATTACCACAATTATTTACAGATTTCGTTTCTACAGTTATATATAGATTTGAAATAAATATAAAAGATGCATCTGTACTAGGATTAGTTGGTGCAGGGGGAATAGGAGCACCATTAATATTTGCAATGAATGCATTTAACTGGGATGAAGTTGGTGCTATTCTTTGTGGATTAATAGTTTTAGTATTAGTAGTAGAAATAGTTTCAACTAAGATAAGAACTAAACTTGCTAGAGGGTAAAATTAGTATTTAATATAAAAAACTAAAAGAGTTCATCTTATAGATGTATCTTCTTTTAGTTTTTTTGTTTTTATTATATTAAAGTAGTATAGTATCTAGCTGTATCTACAACTACTTTTGGGTTATTTTTAAAGTAGTTAATAATTATCTCAGGCATTTCAATTAAAATTTCCTTAACAACCTTACAATTTTCATAGAATTCATATCCACCAGCACCACTTGCTCTATAGTTATTCATAACTAAAGTTAAAGTTTGATCATCTGATAATTCTTCACCTTTATATTTAATAGATGTAACTCTATTTCCAACTTCTTTATTTAAATCAAAAGTATAATTAATATTTGTAAAATAATCATAATTATAGTGCTCAACTTTAGGTTTTAAGAATCTTTCAGATATAGTTATATTACCATTATTATTTTCAAAGTAACTAGCAGCTCTTTCTAAAGCTAACTTTAGTATTTCTTTATTAACTTCAAGAACAACTAAAGTATTTGGGTATGGATAAGTAGATAAAATATCTCTTACAGTAACATTTTTACCAAAGCCTTTTATTACATTTGCAAAAGCAGTACATGATATATCAGCATTACTACTTTCAAGTTGGATTTGATTTATAAAGTTAGCTAAATTTGAACCATTTAAAGCCATATCTAAATGAGTTGTAGGTTGAAGCTCAGTATCTAAAACACCAACAGGAGTATCTAACCATTGTTGAACTTTATTTTCTAATGGTAAGAATTTATTGTACATTTCTTTATTAGGATTTAATTCTATACTTTCTAATGATGAAGTAATGTTAATTAAACCATTATCATCTCTAGTAAGTTTTAATTCTAAGAATTTACTACCATTATGTGGAGTTTGAGCTATATGAGTTCCATGAAGGTTCGTATTAGCAATAGGTAAATGTTGATGTCCAGTAAGAAGTATATCAAAATCAAATTCTTTACATATCTTATAAGCTATATTTTCTTTTGTAGTACTTAATTGTTTGTGAGATTCTAAATCATATTCAAATCCACCATGATAAACACCTATAATTACATCGCATTGTTCTTTTACAGTATCATAATGCTTTTTTATTGAATCAAAAGTATCAATGATATCTATATTTTCTATATTTTCAGGACGTTCCCATCTAGTAATAAAATCAGTAGTAAATCCCATTACTCCAACTTTTAATCCGTTTTCCATTGTTTTTATTTTGTATGGAAGGATTGGTAATTCATTAGTTTTATCTATAACATTAGTACAAAGACAATTAGCATTTAGGTTATCTAAGTATTTTTTTAGGTATTCTTTTCCATAATTAAAATCATGATTACCAAAAGTGATAAAGTCATATCCACCAGCATTCATAATAGTTGCCATTGGATGTATATCAAACTCTGAATTACTTAAGTAATTTGTAAATGGTGAACCTTGAATAGTATCTCCGCCATCAATTATTAATGTGTTTCCATCCTTATTGAAATGATTAATTATATTAAGTAAACCAATATTTTTTTCATTTCTTTCTACATAGTCTGTTGGATAAACATAACCATGAAGATCAGATGTAAAATAAATTTTTAATTCTTTCATTATTAATACCTCTTCCTTAGTTAAATTTATATAAATAATATTGATTATATCATATTTGTTTTTAGATAAGTTAAATTTTATTATAGAAATAAAATTTGTAAAAATATTACAATTATTCTTAGAATGTATTATAATATAATTAATATATAGTTAATTTATTGAAATATTGTAGATTAGGGAACTATGATAAGAAAAATAAGAAAGAAACTGAATGGTATGAGAGTTAGGGGAGAAAAATTATGAAGGTTATTAGTGTATGTAATCACAAAGGGGGATGTGCTAAGACTACAACTGTAGTAAATATAGCAGCAGAATTAGTTAATTCAGGTTACAGAGTTTTGATAATAGATAATGATTATCAAGCCAACTTAACAACTAGTGTAGGTTTTAAGCCTGATAAAGAGTCACTAGTTAACTGTCTTAGAGGAAAAAAATCTTTAAGAAAAACAATAAAGAAATGTGCAACCTTAGATGGATTAGATATTATTCCTAATAATTCAGAAGTTAGTAATGCTGATTTAGCTTTAATAAAGATGAGAAATTGTAAAAGAATATTAAGTAAATTGATAGAAGAAGAAAATTTAAAAGATGATTATGATTTTATATTAATAGATTGCCCACCAAGTCAATCCATTACTACTATTAATGCATTAGTAGCAAGTGACAGTATAATAATACCAATGGAACCATCTTTATTTAATATGCAAGGTCTTAAAAATCTATCAAAGACAATAAAGTTAATTCAAAAAACTTTTAATAAGAAATTAAAGGTTGAAGGAATATTATTAACAAGAGTAGATTCAAGAACAAAGCTTAGTGAAAATTTTAGAAAAGAGATAAAAGAGTCTTATTCATATAAAGTATTTGAAACAGAAATACATCAAAGTAGTATAATAGTGAAAAGTCAAACAAATGGATTACCAGTATCTATGTATGATCCAAAATGCAAGAGTACAAAGGAATATAGAAGTGTGACAGATGAGATTTTAAATGCATCTTTTACCAAGAAGATTAGTACTGTATCAACAATAAGAAGTAAAAAGAATATTAATAGTGAAGTACCTAAAGTAGGATAGAAAAAATTTGTAGCATATGTATATCATTGGGGAGATATTATATAAATATCATCCTTAGTGATTGTGAAAAGTTTATTAATATTACCTTTATTTGTGATATAATTAACATATCATTAAAAATGGGGTAATACTAATGAAAATAAAAATAATTTCTTTAGAAGATGAAAAGGCTATTAGATTTGATAATATTTCATCAAAACTTGAAGTGTTAGATAATAATAATTTTAAAAATAAGGTTAAATATTATAAAGTTGAAAAAAATATAGTTGAAGTTTACTATTTAACAGAAAAAGAAGATATTAATAATTATAATTTAAATAGTAATTCAGATAGAATTTTAGTACTAGTAAAATCTTTAAATGAGAAGAATATAGAAATAATTAAGAAAATAGAAAGTAACTATAATATAATAGTTGCAATTGGTGAAGTTAATATATTAAATGAAAAGATAAAAGAAGAATTTAATAAGTTAAATAATGTGATAATAATAAATAAATTAAAAAAAGAAAATACAATAGACTTAAAATTATTAGTGATAATGCTAAAGAATAAGGAAATACTTTATAGTTTAAATTTAAATAAGCAAAAAAATACTATTTTACTTGATAGTAGTGAAAGTATAGGTAAAATAGTTTTATCTATATTAGAACAATTTAATTATATAGAAAATAGTAAAGAATATAATTTATATCTATATTCCAAAGAAGAAGTTGGAATTCAAGAGTTAACTTATTTAGAGGATCCTATAAAGGAATATATTTATAATGATGCTATATTAAGAGTTAATACAGTAGTTAATGAAAATATTAATGATAAAAATTACTTTCTTGTAGTTACAGCTAAATAATAGGCTTTGTTTTAATAAACTGTTGAAATTTGATTAACCTCTATAAATAGTAGTTATAATATATAATATAACTACTATTTAGGAGGTTTTTTTATGCCAAGAGTTAATAATGTTATTCAGCAAGTTTCACAATTAAATACAT
>UQQU01000032.1 GCA_900543325.1 uncultured Clostridium sp.
CTACTAATCTTTCTCCGTTAGCTTGGAATGAAACTACTGATGGAGTAGTTCTAGCACCTTCTGAGTTAGTGATAACTACTGGTTCTCCACCTTCCATAACAGCTACACATGAATTTGTTGTACCTAAATCAATACCTATAATTTTTCCCATAATTTTTTCCTCCTCGAAATTTAAATATCTATTTAAATATTTTCCTTATTTACTATTTTGCTACTGTAACCATTGAATATCTGATTACTTTTTCGCCTTTTTTGTATCCCTTTTGGTATACTTGAGCAACATCGTTGCTATTTAAATTTGCATCTTCAACAACAGATATTGCTTGATGTAAATTTGGATCAAAACCATTAGTTGTGTCAATTTCTTCAACACCTAATTTCTCTAAAGAGTTTAAGAATCCTTTTATTGTCATCTCAACACCCTTTTTAAGATCTTCTACATTTCCATCTACAGCTAAAGCTCTTTCTAAGTTATCTGCTACAGGAAGCACTTCTTTTAATACATCTGTGCATGCATCTGTGTAAATGCCTTCTTTTTCTTTTGCTGTTCTTTTTCTATAGTTATCATACTCAGCAGTTAATCTAAGTAATCTATCTTTTAAAGCCTCCAATTCATTAGAAAGTTTTTTATTTTCATCCTTTAACTTTCTTATCATTGATAAATCATCAGTTTCAGAATACTCTTCCATTATTTCTTCTACTTCTTCATTTTCTGTAGCTTCTGTATTATCTTCAACTGTGTTAGTTTCTTCTACTATCTCTTCATCTTTTAACTCTTTGTTTTCTTCCATCTTTACACCTCATCTCTCTTTATTCAATACTCTTGGTCCTTAAGACTTTTATTTAATTCTTTCATAACCTGTGCCATTATAGAAACAACTTTTGAATAATTAATTCTCTGTGGACCAATAAGTCCAATACTTCCAATAGGTCTTCCTCCTAAAGAATACTCTGCAGTTATTACTGAACAATCCTTAGCTTCCGGAATATAATTTTCATCACCAATTTTAATTGATATATCACCACTATTCTCAAGTAGTTCTATTACACAATCCTTATTACTTATTAATTGAAGTACCTCTTTAGCTTTTTCAATATCATTATACTCTGGATAATTGAAAAGATTAGTCGTGCCTTCAACAACAAAGTCTGATTTTGAACTATTATTTAAACTTTCATATAAAGCTGGAAGCATTGCATTAAATAAATCATCAAACCCAACCAAGTCATTTTTAAGCTCATTAATAACTTCTAAATTAATGGCTTCAATTGTTAAATTTTTAAGCTTAGAATTTAATACTTCATTAATTCTAATAAGTTCTTCATTACTTGGTACAACATTAACCTTAATTCTATGATTTTTTATAACACCACTATCTGTAACTATTACAGCAATTAAATTTAATTCATCTATTTTTATTAATTGTAGTGATCTTATATAACTTCTTTTCATAGAAGGTGTCTGAACTATACAAGTTAAATTTGTTAATTCAGATAATAAAACACAAGCTTCTTTTAAGATTGTATCAACTTCATGCATAGCTGAATTAATTAAATACTCTTTAATCCTTAGCTCTTCATCTTTACTTAGCTTTGGTGTTTCCATTAACTTATCAACATACAATCTATATCCCTTACTAGATGGGATTCTACCTGCTGATGTGTGAGGCTGTTCTAAATATCCCATTTCCTCTAAATCTGCCATTTCATTTCTTATAGTTGCAGATCCCACACCCAAATCATACTTCTTAGCTATTGTTCTTGAACCAACAGGCTCTCCTGTTACTATATAGTCATTAATAATGGCTTGAAGTATTCTTATTTTTCTTTCATCAATAGCCATTTTATCACCCCTATTGTTAGCACTCATTAAGGTTGAGTGCTAATGACTACATTATCAATATATTCTTATTTGGTTTTTTTGTCAATTTCATATTTCTTTAAATTTTCAACTATTTTTTTATATAATTTGATTCTTTCACCATTATCTCTTTCCATCTTTGAATTTCTCCTTCTTACTTCACTTTTCATTTTTACGATTTATCTAATATAAAATCTGACATTACACTATTTGATAACTCCATCCCTTTAGCTGTTAAAAACATTTTATTTTTCTCAACAACAAGTAGGCCATCTTTTATATTTTTCTCAATGACTTTCTTATATATACTATTTATATCTACACCAAATTTTTTATTAAACTTTAATAAATCTATACCAGAAACCATTCTTAACCCCATAAAAATAAATTCCTCAATTTCATCTTCACTCGAATTTTCGTATTTATCTATTACTACACTTACATTGTCATTTATCTTTTTTATATAATCATTTATATCGCTTGTATTTACTAATCTATATCCATCAATATATGAACTACTTGCACTTCCAACCCCAATATATTCATCTAAGGACCAATAAACCTTATTATGCTCGCACTCTTTTCCATTTAGAGCAAAATTAGATATTTCATATTGGTGATATCCATTAGCTTTTAATATATCCTTAGTTAATTTATCCATTACTCTCTCATCATCTTCATTTGGAAGATCAAGCTTATCTTTTTCATACAATTTATAAAAAGCTGTTCCTTCTTCAATTATGAGACTGTATGCTGAAATATGTTCCGGATTTAATTCACATATCTTTTCCAAAGTATTCTTCCAATCTTGTATAGTTAAATTAGGAAGACCATACATTAAGTCTACATTTATATTATTAAATCCTATCTTTCTTGCTAAATTATAGTTTTCTAAAAACTCTTCAAATGTATGTATACGACCGATTTTTTTTAATAACTGATCATTGCAAGATTGAAGGCCAAAGCTTATTCTATTTATTCCATATTTCTTCATTACTTTTAATTTTTCTTCATTTACTGTCCCTGGATTACACTCCATAGAGTATTCTAACTTATCTGATAAATTTAACTTAGAAACTGCTATAAGAAGTTTTTCAAGTTCATTTTCTTCAAGATATGAAGGTGTTCCACCTCCAATAAAAATAGTTTTTATTAAATAATTAGAACATTTATCTTCTATTTCCTTAACTAAAGCCTCAATATAATCCTCTCTAAATCTTTCTTTTCCTGCGAATGTTGGAAAATCACAATAAAAACATCTTTGCTTACAAAATGGTATATGTATATATAAACTAATTTCCTTCATTATTTTTCCTCCAAATCTATTTTTTAATTATGAAAAAAGACATTGCAAAAGCAATGTCTTTTTATTAGTCTACTTTAAGAACAGCCATGAATGCTTCTTGTGGTACTTCTACAGATCCCACTTGTCTCATTCTCTTCTTACCTTCTTTTTGCTTTTCAAGAAGCTTCTTCTTTCTTGAAATATCTCCACCGTAACACTTAGCAAGTACGTCTTTTCTCATAGCCTTAACTGTTTCTCTAGCTATAACCTTAGATCCTACTGCTGCTTGAATTGGAACTTCGAACATTTGTCTTGGAATAATTTCCTTAAGCTTTTCAGCAATTCCTCTTCCTTTATGATAAGCTCTTTCTTTAGGAACTATCATTGATAAAGCATCAACTACATCTCCATTTAATAATATATCAAGCTTAACAAGTTCAGTCTTAGTATATCCTTTAAATTCATAATCAAAAGATGCATATCCTCTTGTTCTTGATTTTAAAGTATCAAAGAAGTCATATACAATTTCATTTAATGGCATATCATAGTTAATACAAACTCTTGTAGTTTCTAGATATTCCATATCTATGAATGTTCCTCTTCTTTCTTGACATAAATCCATTATAGCCCCAACATAATCAGTTGGTGAAATAATAGAAGCCTTAACAACTGGCTCTTCCATATAATCTATTTCTGTTGCTTCTGGTAAATTTGTTGGATTTGTTAAATCTAAAACTTCTCCATTAGTCTTTGTTACTTTATAAACAACGGAAGGAGCTGTTGTTATAATATCTAAATTAAATTCTCTTTCTATTCTTTCTTGAATTATTTCCATATGAAGTAATCCTAAGAATCCACATCTGAAACCAAATCCTAAAGCTATAGATGTTTCTGGTTCAAAATCTAAAGCTGCATCATTTATTTGTAATTTCTCTAATGCTTCCTTTAATTCATCATACTTAGCTCCATCAACTGGGTAAATACCTGAATAAACCATTGGTACTGCCTTTTTATATCCTGGAAGTGCTTCTGCTGTTGGTCTATCTGCTTCTGTTATAGTATCACCAACTCTAGCATCTGCAACATTTTTTATAGATGCAGTTATATATCCAACATCACCAGCTCTTAATTCACTTATAGGCATTAATTTTGGTGTGAAAACTCCAACTTCTGTTACATCATAAACTTTATTAGTTGCCATAAGTTTAATTTTAGTTCCTGGCTTAACAATACCATCTTTAATTCTTACATAGCAAACAACACCTTTATAACTATCATAGTAAGAATCAAATATTAAAGCTTTTAATGGAGCTTCTTCATCTCCATTTGGAGCAGGAACTTTTTCAACTATTGTTTCTAAAACTTGCTCAACATTTAATCCAGTCTTAGCTGATATCATAGGTGCATCTTCAGCCTCTATACCTATAACATCTTCAATTTCTTGTTTTACTTCATCTGGTCTTGCAGAAGCTAAATCTACTTTATTAATTACTGGAGCAATTTCTAAATCGTTATCTAATGCTAAATAACAATTTGCTAAAGTTTGAGCTTGAATACCTTGTGTAGCATCAACTACTAATACTGCACCTTCGCAAGCTGCTAAACTTCTTGACACTTCATATGTAAAGTCTACGTGTCCTGGTGTATCAATTAAGTTTAATATGTATTCTTCTCCATCTGGGCGTCTATATATTAATCTAGCAGCCTGAGACTTAATTGTTATACCTCTTTCTTTTTCGATTTCCATATTATCAAGAACTTGCTCTTCCATTTCTCTTTGCGTAAGAGTCCCTGTAATTTCTAATAATCTATCCGCTAGGGTTGACTTACCGTGGTCTATATGTGCTACGATTGAAAAGTTTCTAATCTTTGATTGTCTATTACTTTGCATATATCTTAACTGCTTTTTATTAAGCAGCTTCTTCACCCCCATATTGTTAAATCAAGCTAAATTATAACATAGAGTATAGAGTAAGTGTCAAGGATATTAACATGGAAATCACATTAAGATTACCAGTAATTTATTAATTATTAATATTTTCTATAAAATCATCTACACTTTTATCAAAATCACTCTTGTTATCTTCATCTTTTACTTCACTATTTTCATTATATTCACTATTAGTTTTTGTACTTTTATTTATTTTATCCTTTATATTTGCAAAAGTACTGCCTATATATTCCCCAACCGTTTTTATAGTATTTATAAATAAATTATCACTGGTTAATTTAATTTTCTTATTATATATCTTTACAGTTGCCAAACCATCATTTTTTTCTCCAACATAAATTTTTATCATACTATTATCTTTAATGAATTCCTGAAAATCTTCTCCGAATTCCTCACTTACAACTTTAAAATTATCATCAGTATTTCCTAATGGTGATAAAGATTCTGTATTTATTATATTTATCTTTACAAAGCCTATAATAAGTAAAATTACTGCAAATATAGGTATAAAAAAACTTTTAACGATTTTCAACCTAAAATCTCCTCCTTAACTCAATTTATAAGATAGTATAGCAATAAAAAATGAGCTCCTTACTTATTAGCTATAAGGATGCTCACTTTTCAAACTTTTATTCAATTATTCTTTACCATTTAAATATTCTGCAATTAACCTCGCTAAATATTTTGCACTTAATTTTGCTTCTTGTGCTGTATTTAGATCTGTTCCAAACTCTGTCAATATACATGCAGGACTTAAATCTTGATTAAAATTATTTGATCCACGATTATATTCATAAAGACCGAGTCCATTATTTCCATCTGCAAGCAATCCAGGAAAAAGCTCTTCAGAGGTAGAAATCATATATGTTACTGCTTCCATCATTTCCGTATAATATGGTGAAGCCTTTGAGGTAACAAACATAATTCTTGTTAAGCTTTGCCCATTAATTTCTACCGTAGTTCTATCCTTACTAGGACCACTATTTCTATGCAAATCTATTACTAATTTTAAGTTAGGAAATTGATTTAAATAACTTTGTACTGTAGGTTCTGATCTATAATATGATTGATTATAAGGGCTAGTATCATGGATGGTTTTATCATGAATTACTGATATCCCATATCCTTCTTCCAACTCTTGTGCCAATACATCACCTACACCAACAACACTAAAATCCTCCTGATCTGTATCGGAGCCTGCCTCTGCATAACCTTCATGAGTATGAGTATGATAAATTAATATTTCTACGTTTGAAGCATCTAAGGTTTTCTTAAGTGAAGGATCATAAGCAGCACTAGTCTTATTAAGTTCTGCTAAATCTTCCTCTGTAACCCTAGCAATACTTTCTTCTTTAACAACATAGGGCTCAAATAAATTAAAAGCTGATTTAGAGCTATTATCTAAATTTCCATTGCTATTAACTTTATTTATATTGCTAAAAAAAGATACTTCATTACCTATTATTCCATAAGTAGTTATTTTATTTAGTCCTAAAGCTTCAATTATAACTCTTTTAATAGTAACTTTATTTTCTCTATATGCTGTACTATCATATATTTGTGTTTCAACTACTGGCATTGAGTAATTAAGCAATTGTACATATGCCAATCCGCCACGCTCTCTATAACTATTAAGAACACTACCAGCTCTTATAAAAAATATAATCATAAGAGCCAATAAAACTATATATCCCATGCTAATACCATTTCTTTTTCTCTTAACATTATCACTTCCATTAATCCACTGCATTTTATATACCTCCTCACTCTTTATAAATATATGGGAGGTTTTACATAATTATTAATAAATAATTTTAATTCATAAATTTATTTATCTCTTCCATGTCCATATTTGGTTGAACTGCAATGTTAATTCCATTTGCTATTATTTTTGATAAGGATTCAATAACTGTATCAACGTCCTTCGGCGTAACCATTAAATCTCCAAATGAGGGATTTAATATTTCTCTAATAAGCATATTCTTTTCATTTCTATCTACACTCTTTAACATATTATAAAAATCTTTTCCTTGTTGCGCCTTACTACATAAATCATCTAATAACAAATCCATAGTATCATTTGCTATTGTGGCAGCATCAACAACAGTTGGTACTCCTACAGCTAATACTTTAACACCTAAACTTTTTTCATTTATTTGCATTCTATGATTTCCAACTCCAGCACCTGGTGAAATTCCTGTATCTCCAATTTGAATAGTTCTATTTACCCTTTCTAATTTTCTAGATCCTAAGGCATCAACACATATTACTAAATCAGGCTTGATTCTATCAACTAATGATTTTATAACTTCCCCAGTCTCTATACCTGTAATTCCTAAAACTCCTGGTGCTATTGCACATACTGGCCTTACAGAATCATCTATTGCATCTGGCATTACTTCTTTTAAATGTCTTGTTATCATAATTTTCTCTGCTACCTTTGGTCCAAGTGCATCTGGTGTAACGTTCCAATTTCCAAGACCTACAACTAATACAAGTTTATCTTCAGAAATATCTACAAGTTTTTTCATAACTCTTCCTACAACTAATGACAATTCATCCATTGATTCGCCATCATAAGGAGTAAATTCTGGAAAATCTATGGTTATATAATGGCCCTTTGGTTTACCAAGTTCTTTTCCAGCCTCATCACTTTCAATAGTTACAGTAGTAATTTTAACCTCGCCTTCCATTTCTTCATCAACTTTAACTCCATCAAGTTCTCTTTTATTTTCCTCTGTATATGCCTGTTTTGCTTCAATTGCAAGGTCTGTTCTAACACTTATCATAATATTCCTCCTAAAATTTATTACCCATCAAATTTATTTTCCCAAATAAGTTTTAATTTCATACTTGAACTTAAAAACTTTAGGTGTTATAATATGATTTGTTGAAAATGAACTCGTACGCAGATTTCCCCAAAAAACTGCAGAGGCCCTATAAAATATCAAGGGGGTGAATTGAATGGCAAATATTAAATCAGCACAAAAAAGAATTAAAGTTACTGAAAAGAAAACTTTACAAAACAAAATGGTTAAATCAGCTTTAAAAACTGCTATAAAGAAGTTTGAAGCTGCTGTAGCTGCTAACAATGCTGAAGAAGCTAAAGCTTTATTCGTTAAAGCTACTAAGTCTTTAGACATGGCTGCTCAAAAAGGTGTAGTTCACCAAAACACGGCTGCTAGAAAGAAATCAAGATTAGCTGCAAAATTAAACGCTATGGCGTAATAAAATAAGAAGCCGGTGATTTTTCACCGGCTATTATTTTACACTTTTTTAATTATGAAATATTATGTATTTTTTTAACAACTTTTATTCAATTAAAATTTATTTAAAAATATATTTATTTAACCATAAATGTTTTAAATAACATAAGTTCCATTTCCATTTGTTTTTCTGAAACAGAAGACTTTAATTTTAATTCAGTATCTACACAAACTCTAATAAGTTCACTTAATTGTTTCACAGTAAATTTAGATGCTTGATTCATTAATTTTTCACAAACAAATTGAGGTAATCTATATTTAGACATAAAGAAATCTAACTTTTTTCCTTGTAATAGGTACACTTTAATTTCATGTAATCTTCTAAAATGATTTCCTATAGAAGATATTATTAACATATGTTGATCTGCTTTAAACAATAATTCATCTAATAAATCTAAAGCTTTTTCAACCTTTCTAATAGAAATATATTCTACAAGGTCAAATATATCATCCTCACTTTTATTTTGAATTAATTTATCAATATCTTCCTTAGTTATTTCTCTTCCAATAGCATAACAATCTAGCTTATCAACTTCTCTTTTTATAATATCAAAATTATTTTGTACCTTATCTGCAAAATATCTTAACTGTATCTTTCCTATAGTTCTACCTTTCTCCTTAAATAAATCATCAACCTTCTTATAATATCTATCTTTCTTTAACTTATCACAGTGAACTACTTTAACATACTTATCAAGAGTTGTTAGCTTTTTATTTTTCTTAGGTGTATCTCTCTTATCATTAAATAAATAATACATAATAAGAACTGTATGAGATGGTAAATCTTTAATATATTTCAAAATTTCAGTATAAGTTTTGGCTCCATCTTTATCTGGCTTTTCCTTTAAGAAATTAGCTCTATATACTACCACAACCTTTCTTTCTCCAAAAAAAGGTAATGTTTCACAAGCATTTTCTATATCATCAAAGGTAGTTGTTAGTCCATCTAGCTTTATAAGATTTAAATCTAAAAAGTCTTTTTCAACAACCTTATTTATTATAGAATTAACACTTATTTTTATAAGCTCTTCATCTAAGCCACAAAATATATATCCATTTGATATATCATTTTTCTTTATTTCTCCATCTAGTATATCTATATTAATCAATGTCTACTGCCACTCCTAACTAATTGTTTATTATCTCACCATTAAAAACTACAATTTCTTTTATATCACCTTTTCTGAAATCTATTATATCATATTCGTTATTTAAATTTTCATAATTTACGAATAGTAAATATTTATTATTTATTGTCTGTAAAATGTAATTTTCACCATATCTTTTTACCTTGATTTCTTCTCCAATAGTAATTTCATTAAAATCTTCAGATATATTGCTTGCTAAAGAAACTGCCATAAGCTTTTCCTCATCAATTTCATCTTTTGTTTGAATAAGTACTCTATCTCCCTTATAGCTTATTAAAAGTCCTCCTTCGTTATAATACCTTATTTTAGGCAATGGTGAATATATTAATACTAGTATATAGAAAAATATAATTAAAGGGTAATATATAAATCTTTTAAATCCTTTTTTATAAAAATAATATGTTATTAATAAAGATATATAAAAATACGCTACAGTATAATGAAAATATATCAAATCAAATGACATATTATCTATTTTATACATAATTATATCAATATATTTAATTATATAATGGCATATATACATAATGTAATTAAAGACACTTGAAATCTCTACTATGAATATTAATATATTTCCTAAAACAACTAAAACATTTATAAAAGGAATTACAATGATATTTCCTACTATAAAATTCAATGATACCTCATTGAAATATAATATTATAATAGGTAATGTTAATATTTGTGCACTTAATGAAATTGCAATAGTATTTCTAATAGAATTAGGTAATTTATATAATTTTTTATTTAAATCTTTATTAAATAATATTATTCCTAAGGTAGCTAAAAATGAAAGTACATATCCAAGATTATAAATATAATAGGGCTTAATTAATAGCAATATTATTCCTGCTAAAGATAATGCAGCTAAGGGATTATAATTACGTTTAACTATCTTCCCAAAGTTTAGTATAACTATCATTATATATGCCCTTACAGCCGGCGCTGATGCCCCTGAAAACAACACATATACTAATGCTAATACCAAACTTAATTTTACACCTAAGATCCTGCGTAATACACTATATACTAAAACTAAATGTAAACCTGAAATTGAAATAACATGGGATATTCCTAAATTCTTCATCAACTCCTTATGATCCTCATTTAATTCACTTTTATATCCAAATGATACAGATGTTATTAACGCGGCTTTTCTTTTCCCTAACTTACTTTCAATACTTTCAAATACATATTTTCTTCTTTTATAAAGCTTATCAATAAAATCAGATTTTAAAACTTTATAATCTTCTATTTTATAATCTCCAATTACTCCATTGCTTATATTCTTATTTTCAGTAAATTTACCTTTAACTAATATTTTATTTCCTACTTCTATATTTTCATTAATATTGGATAAGCTAACTATTCTTCCATTAACTTCTCCTTTCCCATAATAATTTTTAACTTCAGTTATTCTTACCTCTTCAACTTCTTTTGGAGTATACTTATAAAAACATATAGTATTATTTAATGCTGCAACAAAAAATAAAACTAATATGAACATTATATACTTACCTTTAAAATACATTATAAAAATAAAAAAACTGACAACATAAAAACTTGCCAGAATAATATTTTTGCTATATATTTCATAACTGAAATATGATAATATAAACACAATAAATATATATGGTAATGGGTTATTAAAGCCCTTATTATTCATACTATCCACCTTGGCAACACCTCATTAAATAAGCATTACCAAATTTCTAATATATAAATCACAAACATAAAAAAAAGACTTTACTTAGTTAGTAAAGCCTACAATAACTTATTATATTTTATATAATTAATTATAAAAATTTAATAGCTATAGGTAAATATACAAAAAATCCTATAGTGAATATAATATGAAGCTTCCTATAAAGCTTATAATTTTTCTTCATTATCATTCCAGTTATTGCAATAGCTATCATAATAACTGAAAAACCTATATACTTTATAAGTCCTTCTTGTCCAATTCTATTAATTAATTCTCCTATCATTGCTACTACTGAGATAGCTCCTAAAATTATATGTGTTTTTAGATACACTTTCCTTTTTACCTTTAATAATTTTAATACATAATAAACTATTAATGATAAACAAAAAAACATAGATGATATTCTTTCCATTATAATTTCCTCCTAATTTCTCTTTTGTAAATTAATAATTTTCATTAAGCCATTTCTCTTCTGGCAGTTTCCATGGCTCTCTTTTCTTCTGGAGTAATTGTCTTAACTCTAAATATAAAATAATATAATTTAATTATTATTAATACTATAATAGTTATTCTCATAGGTAATACATCAACTAATATTAAAGGAAAAGCTAACATAAAATTAACGAAACTTAGTAATACAACTTTTTGTTTTAGTGTCATAGCCCTTTCTTTAACAAAGCTCTCTAAGTGCTTTTTATAAATATTTGTGTTTGTAAACCAGCTATGAAATCTCTCAGATCCCTTTGCAAAACAAAATGATGTCACTAATAAAAATGGTGTTGTTGGTAATATAGGCAATATTACTCCTATAAGGCCTAATCCAAGTGTTATAAAGCCTAAAGTTATATAAAAATATTTTTTTACTTTATTCATGTTTTACTCCCCTTTTAATTAATACTTTTTATATTTCCTAATATCTATCCCTTATTTATTTAACGCATGTCTAACAAGTTCAACTGGATTATAAATAATAAGTCTTGGCCCAGAAAACTTCATTACTTCCTTTACCTTTTCCTTCATATCCTTTTTGTAACAATGAATTGGACATCTTGAACAAGTAGATTTATTTTCACCGAACTTACAAAAACTAAGTCTTTTATGTGCATATTCTAATAATTCTGCACACTCTTCACATAGTTCCCCCTTATTATTACCATGCTTCTTATGACAATATATATCTATCATTAGTTTTATAATCTTTTTTTCCCTATCTATTCTTCCCATATTAATTTCCTTTTCAATATATTAATGATAATCATTATCATATATTTTTGTTATAAAAGACTGTATCAAAATTCAGAATTACATTATGATACAGCCTTTAATTAATTAGTTTAATACTAACTTGCTATTTTCAAGCTTATAAGTCTTATTGCAAACAGCTGTTGTAGACTTTCTATGTGAAATAAGTACTATTGTCTTATCTTCACAATTCTCTTTTATTGATTTTAGTATTTCACCTTCATTTAATGTATCTAAATTACTTGTAGGCTCATCTAAAATTAAAACATCTCCATTACTTAAGAAGGCTCTTGCTAATCCTATTCTTTGCTTTTCTCCAGAAGAAAGATTACCTCCAAGCTCTCCAACCTTTGTATCATATCCTTTAGGTAAAGTTTCTATAAACTCATGTATAGAGGCCATCTTTGCAGCCTTTATTACCTCTTCTTTAGTTGCATTTGCATTACCTATCTTTATATTATCCATTATAGTTTCATTGAATAAATATGTTTCCTGACTAACTAAAGTTTGACTATTTCTAAGAGATGCAGTATTAACTTCTTTAATATTTTTATTATCTAAGTTAATTTTACCTTCATTTACATCCCAAAATCTCATTATAAGCTTAACAAATGTACTCTTACCAATTCCACTTTCTCCTATAAGGGCTATCTTATCCCCTCTTTTTATATGAACTGATGTATTATCAAAAATCTTTTCTTTTCTATTTGGATAAGAGAATGTCACATTATCATAAGATATTGATTCACCATTTACTAAGTGTCCATCTGAAACTTCCTCTACATGTGGCTCTTCATCAATTAAATCAAATAATCTTTCTGCACAAGCAAAAGTTTGAAGTAAAGTATTTGAAAGGTTACTTAAAGCAACTACTGGTCCAAAAGATGAAGCAATTATTACTATAGCTACAAGCATCCATGTAAATGAAATATTCCCCATTGAATATTGTGCAAATCCAACTCCAACAAAAGTTAATATAGCAATCATTATTGTTAAATCTGTAATAGCTCTTATTATACCTTCATGCTCTTTAATTTTATCAAGGCTTTCATTTATTCTATGTGATTTTGAGTTAATTTCATTTAATCTCTCATTCCCAGATTTAAATAATAATACTTCCTTAAGTCCTCTTAAAGAATCAAGTATATAGTTATTACATTCACCAAACATATTTCTATAAGCAACTCCTGCCTCTTTACCTAAACTAGAAGAAGCATAAGGAATTACAAATCCAACTATTAGGAAGAATATTACTGATAAAATTCCGAACCAAGGATTTATTATAAATAATATTATAGAAATAATGCTGTTAGTTATTATTGCAATTGATATTGGAGCTATTGTATGAGCATAAAATACCTCTAAAAGCTCAATATCTGAAGTTATTAACGAAATAAGATTTCCCTTTTCTTGACCCTCTAATTTAGCTGGTGCTAATTTTCTAAGCTTAGCAAATATCTTATCTCTTAATATATATAGTATTTTAAAAGCAATATAGTGACCTGATAATTGTTCAGCGTATCTTAAAAACCCTCTTAAAACTGCGCTTACAGCCATAACTACCATTGCACCAGTGAAGCTAATAAATGTAATATCACCTATGAATGCACCTATAGCTATTGCTCCAAAGCTTGCTATAGCTATTGCAGCTAAAAACCCTATAACACCCATACTTATAGTAATTGCCATAATTGGAGCTAATGGCTTTAACTCCACTATTAATCTCTTCATTATTTGGAAGCCTGATCTTCTTTTCATACTAGCAAACCTCCCTTATCATTTCTAATTCATTTTGCTTATTAACCATATCATAATAATACTTTTCTTTACTCATTAACTCATCATGAGCTCCACCTTCTACTAAATGACCCTTGTTCATAACATAAATCTTCTTAGCATCCTTTACATTAGCTAATCTATGAGAAATTACTAGTATAGTTTTATTCTTAGAAAGTTCATAAATAGCCTCCCAGATACTTTCTTCACTTTCAACATCTATATTTGAAGTTGCTTCATCAAAAATTATCATTGATCTATCTGCCAATATAACTCTAGCTAAAGCTAATCTTTGCTTTTGCCCCCCTGATAATGCACTACCTGCTTGACCAACATCAGTTAATAGTCCATCTTTTAATTCCTTAACAAAATCATATAATCTTGCAGTTTTTAATGCCTCATTAATTTCTTCCTCTGATGCATCTCTCTTGGCCATTAGTAAATTATCTAGAATAGTTCCATTAAATATATAACTATTAGTAGAAACTAAAGCTATATTTCCATAAATATTATCTAAAGATATATTTTCTATATTAGTATTATTTACTTTTATTTCACCTTTAGTAACTTTATTATTATTTAATATAAGTGATGCAATTGTACTCTTACCTGAACCACTTTCCCCTACTATGGCAACTAATCCACCTGGTGTAATTTCCATACTTATGTTATTTAATACTTTTCTTTCACCATCATAACTAAAATCAACATTTTCTAATGTTACATTTATATCACTAAATTTAATTTCTTCTTTAGTTATTACATCTTTCTCTCTTTCTTCAGCATCTAAAATACCAAACATTCTATCACTTGCTGCCATACCATTCATAGCTATATGGAAGTAAGAACCTAAAAGTCTAAGTGGTATAAAGAATTCTGATGAAAGTAATATTATAATAAGTAGACTTCCTACAGGAATCTCTCCGTTTTTAAATTGAATTAATGCAACAATTGTACCTGCTGCAGCACCACCAAAAGCTACTAAATCCATTATTGTTATTGAATTTAGCTGCATACTTAAAACCTTCATAGTTATTTTTCTAAACTTTTCGGCTTCTTCATTCATTTTCTCATGTCTTTTTTCATCAATATTAAATACTTTTAGTGTAGTTAATCCTTGAAGATTTTCTAAGAAAGTTCCACCTAAATCTGAATAAGATTTCCAATAATCCTTTAATATTCTTTTAGCAATTTTCATAATTGCAATTATTGATATAGGTATAAGAGGTACACAAAGTATAAACACAAGTGCTGCTTTAAATGAAATGAAGCTCATAAAAACAAATAATGTTACTGGTACTAAAAGTGCGTAGAAAAATTGTGATAAATATTTACCAAAATAAATTTCTAACTGCTCTATCCCTTCAACAGATACTTGAACTACCGCTGATGTACTTTCAACATTAGTATATCCAGTACCTAATTTTAATAATTTTTTATAAATAAGATCTCTTAATGTTACTCTTGCATTTGCAGAAGCTGCATTTGAGAATTTAGCATATAAAATATTACATGCATATCTTGTAGCCAATAAAATTGCTATAATTATAATTCCTGATAATAGCGAAACATTACCCCATATTTTAAAATTCATCATAGCTTCTAAAACATTATGCCCATTAAGGTCTAATGTTTTGCCTATATAAATTTTATTAATAAATTGACCAATTAATATTATAGTAACTATATTACATAAAACTGCGATCCAATTAACTAATATAGTTAATGCTATATATTTTTTAGAATCTTTACATAGGTTTATTAACCTTTTATTTATCATCATAATATATATTCCTCCTTTGAATCTTTTAATCATTTGAAATACACTTTCAATTGATATTTATTATTGCTTAATATAATATACCCTAATTGATAATTATTTTCAATACTTTCATTAATAAATTTTCTATTTTTGTATTATAATTAACTTATAGTACATATTTTAGGAGTAATATATGAGTAAATTTTCAAGTAAAAATAAGTTAATTGAAAAACAATTAAAACAACTTAATAAAAAGGAAGAAAAATTAATACTTGAAAAAGAGCCTGGTATTATAAAAAATAAATTAGACCCTTTAAAAATAAAAATTGAGGAGAAAATTCCTGAAAAACTTCAATCTACTTTAAATATAGCTTTTGAAATGGGATTTAAAACAGTATTTGATAAAGGTCTAGGTATAATCGAGAAAACTTATAATAAGGATAATATAAGCATGGAATTTGATATAAACTCTTATGCAATAAATAAATATCCAACAAAAAGAAATCTAAAAAAATTGATAAATCTGCAAATAAAAAAACATTGATAAATAAGTCTGTTAGTGCTATTGAAGGTGGTGCTCTAGGACTATTAGGAGTAGGTCTTCCTGATATTCCTATATTTATTGGAGTAATTTTAAAGTCTATTTATGAAATTAGCTTAAGCTATGGATTTGATTATAATTTACCTGAAGAGAGAATTTATATTTTAAATATAATTTGTGCTTCAGTCACTTCTGGTACTGAAAGAAAAATGTATTTTAATAAATTAGATACTATAGCTAATGAAATAGATAATAGTAAATATCATAATTATAATATTGATGAAACATTAAAGGAAACTTCTGATAAAATTTCTACTTATATGTTAACTTCAAAATTTATACAAGGTCTTCCCCTAGTGGGAGTTATTGGTGGAATCACTAACTTTAAAACATTACAAGATATAAGTACTATAGCTAAGCTCAAATATAAACAAAGATATTTAAATAAACTTTTACTTTAATAATAAAAGCGCCTAGATTATAACCTCAAATTATAACTAGACGCTTTTTCAACTTTAACTTTTTCATATACTCACACTTTTAGTTTAATACTATTTCCTTAATAAGTGATTCAACCGCATTTAATGTACTTTTGTGATTTCTTATAACTCTTATATTTTTCTTATCTGCTTCTCTCTTAGCTGTCAATACAAGTTTATGAGATACTACATCTGTTAATAATATAACTGCATCCGGCATTCCAATCTTATCTTTTAATCCTGTTTCCATCTGAGTGAAAACCTTTGCCTTACAATTATATTTTTTACATACTCTAATATAATCTTTAGTCATTTTATCATGACCACCAACTATTACTACACTCATTTATTTTCTCTCCTTTTAATCACTTGTTGTCTTTAATTCTTATTAATTAGAATTATTCTCTTATGCACTAGCCCCTTTATATTCTTCAAATAAATTTCTTATAGAGCATGCCACATTATGAGATGAATCTCCTTTTAAAATATAATTTACAGTATGCTCCTTAACTTTATCGTATCTACTGAAAGTTTCTTTTGCTTCTTTTAAATTATTATATACAAGCCAATATCCACAACTTAAACATTTCTTATTTTTACAATTCATAAAATCCATAACATCATTTAATGGAAAACCTAAAAATATACCTAATTCATGTGGACAATTAAATTCCTTATATCTATTCTTTAGCATATATAAATAATTATTTATATCATTCTTATCTGAATATCCTAATTGCATTAAGAATTTCTTATTTTCTTTTCTAAATATGTAGTTTGATAATTGCTTCTCATTATATATCAATATAATTAATGCATTACTACATTCTCTTAAATCTATATATTGAATATCAATAGTTTCTAAAAAATCGATTCCGTACTTTATCCATTTGTCATATAAATTTTCTTTATCTTTTTTTATTGTAATGGTTGCTGATGGTTTAACGCCTGAAATTACCAGAGAGGCATTGTAAATTAAAAACTTTTCAATGCACTCTCTTTCCTCCATATTAGCAAGACTTTTATAAAATTCAACTTGCTTCAATTTACTTCTATGCCTTTGCTATAGTCATTCCTAATTCAATACACTCTGGTGAGTTATCCTCAGGCTCATTTTGAATTATTAATCCATCAGCAATTAAAGTACAACCTAAAGACTCCATTCTTTCTTGCCAATCTCTCATCCATTGACCATCTCCCCATCCATATGATCCAAATAAAGCAACTTTTTTTCCTGAAATTTTAGATGATATTTCTTCTACAAAAGGTTCAAATTCATTTTCCTCTAATACTTCATCTCCCATAGCTGGACACCCAAGTATAACTATTTCTTCATTATCAAAAATATCAGCATTTGCATTTGATACATTAATTACCTCTGCAGTTTTTCCTCCATTAGCTATTCCTTCTGCAATTAAATTCGCCATTTTTTCAGTATTACCTGAAGCTGAATAATAAACTATTTTCATATTCTCTCCTCCTAAACAATATTGATATTCATTCTCAATTACTTATTATAATATAATATTCCCTTAACCCTGTCAATATATAACTTGAAATTTTTTGAAATTTTTTGAAATTATTTTATGCTTATTCATATTGTCATTAAAAAAATAGAAGATACTAAAATTTCTCCTAGTATCTCCTAAAATATAAAAGTATCTACTTGTGCTTAAATTCTATTTCACTATTGCATGATTTTTTACTAGGACAACCTGAACATCCGCATCCACAACCGCCTTTATTATTTTTACTTTTCTTGACCATACTAAATATAGCTAAAAATAATAAACCAAATACTATTGCTCCAATAATAAATGTTGCCATCTATATCACTTCCTTATTCATTACAATAAATTTATGCACTTATTTCTCTACTTTCTTTATTAGTCTTTATATTTCTTCCTGATCCAACGGCTATCATAATTGCTACTATTGCAATCAGTATTGAAGCTACTGCTCCAATTACACTACCTTCACCTAATATTAAACTACCTACTTGATTTATTATCAATGCTACTATATAAGCAGTTAATGTTTGGAATCCAATTGTTATCCACATCCATTTCCAAGATCCCATTTCTCTTCTGATTGCACCTATAGCAGCAAAACAAGGTGCGTTAAGCATATTAAATGCTATAAATGCTAATCCACTTGCTGGTGTAAACATTGTTCCAATTTGAGTTAATAATGCTGGTGTATCTTCTGCTGCTTCTGCTATACCGAATAATACTCCAAATGTTCCTACAACATTTTCTTTAGCCACTAATCCACTTACTGTTGATACTGCTGATTGCCAATTACCAAATCCAATTGGTGCAAATATTGGTGCTATTACTTTACCTATACTAGCTAATATGCTATCTTGAGCATCAACCATTTGTAATGTCCAATTAAATGAACTAGTAAACCAAATCACAGCACAAGCAACAAATATAATAGTTCCAGCTTTTACAATAAAGGCCTTTCCTCTATCCCACATATGAATTAAAACACCCTTCATACTTGGAATATGATATTGTGGAAGCTCCATAACAAATGGTGCTGCTTCTCCTTTGAATGCTTTAGTTTTATTTAAAATAATTCCACAAATTATAATCATAAAAATTCCTAAGAAATAAATAGCTGGTGCTACCCAAGAGGCTCCACCAAAAATAGCTCCCGCAAATAATGCTATTATAGGTAATTTAGCTCCACAAGGAATAAATGTAGTAAGCATTATTGTAAGTTTTCTATCTTTATCATTTTCCATAGTACGTGTTGCCATTATCCCAGGAACTCCACAACCTGAGCTTATAAGTACAGGTATAAATGATTTTCCTGATAGTCCAAATTTACGTAAAATTCTATCCATAATAAATGCTATTCTAGCCATATATCCACAGTCCTCTAATAAGGCTAATAAAAAGAATAATAACATTATTTGTGGTACAAATCCTAAAACAGCTCCAACACCACCAATTATTCCATCATTTATTAATCCTTGTAACCAAGGGGCTGTTCCTATATTTTCTAAAAATGTGGCTACATTTTCCCCAATTATTTCTCCAAATAAAGTGTCATTTGTCCAATCCGTTAATATAGCACCTAATGAACTAACAGCTATATAGTATACCCCCCACATAATTAGAGCAAATATAGGTAAAGCTAATATACGGTTAGTAACTATCTTATCAATCTTATCTGATAATGTATGTTTTGAAGTATTTTTTTTCTTAATAACTTTTGAAACTATACTACCAATAAATTCATATCTTTCTCCAGTAATTATTCCTTCAGAATCATCATCAAATTCTTTTTCACATTTTGCAATAATAGCTTCTATTTTTTCTTCAACATTGTTATCCAATGATAGCTTTTCCATGAAGTTACTGTCACGTTCAAAAATTTTAATAGCCATCCATTGTTCATTTAATCCAATACTAGTAATATTATTACTCTTCATTAAACTCTTTATATCTTTCAGCGCATCTGCTACTTCTGTTGAGAAGCTCATATTGAAATTAGTACCCTTATTACTTTTAGCTATTTCAATTGCCTTCATAGCAACATCTTTAGTACCATTTCCTTTTAATGCACTTGTCTTAACTACTGGACATCCAAGGATTTTAGATAGCTTATCAATATCAATAACATCTCCTCGTTTTTCCACAATATCAATCATATTTAATGCTATTACCGTTGGAATACCTAGCTCTAATATTTGAGTTGTTAAATAAAGATTTCTTTCAATGTTAGATGCATCAATTATATTAATAATTGCATCTGGTTTGTCATCTATCATAAAATTTCTAGTTACAACTTCTTCTAATGTATATGGTGATAGTGAATATACTCCTGGTAAATCAACTAATTCAACATCTTTATGCCCTTTAATTTTCCCACTTTTTTTCTCTACAGTTACTCCTGGCCAATTTCCAACATATTGCTTTGCACCTGTAAGGTTATTAAACATAGTTGTTTTACCACTATTCGGGTTTCCTGCTAAACCTATCTTTATTGCCATCTTTCTTCCCCCTATTTATTTTTTAATTTATAATTACTCAACTACTATCATTTCAGCATCATATTTACGCAATGTTAATTCATATCCTCTTATATTTATTTCTATAGGATCACCTAGCGGCGCTACCTTACGAACATAAATTTCGCTTCCCTTGGTAATTCCCATATCCATTATTCTTCTACGAACAGCACCACTACCTTCTATTTTTTTTACCTTCACAGTCTGTCCACATTTTATTTCTTTTAGACTTGCCATTTATCATCTCTCCTTATACCATTATTCTACTTGCCATACTTTTATCTAAAGCTATTCTAGTACCTTTAATATTTACTATTAAATTTCCACCTAAATCTGAAACTATTGTAATTCCTTCACCAATAACAAATCCTAAACTGTTTAAAAATTTCTTTGTTTCAGTATTTCCTGTTATTTTTTTTATTTTAACTTCTTCTCCTACTTGTGATAATATTAATGACATATTCTTCACCTCTCATATTGATAATGATTATCATTATTTACACTTTCATTATACTCCTTTATTTGTAAAAGTAAATATTTTTTTTTATTACTTATTTATTTTTCTTATTATGTAAATTTATTTTATATTTTCTTTTATTATAAAAAAATAAGTAACTTAGTATAGAATTTTTTTTCTTTACTAAGTTACTTACTGATTCTTAGTTCAAATTTAGACTATTTTAATACAAATGATTGGCAATCTGTGCATTCAACAACTGTTGGATTAGCTTCATGAGTACCAACTTGTATTGCATCTAAAGTACAATAATTTTCAGAACAGGCATGATGTTTACATTGTTGTACACTACATTTAATACTTGAATTCTTTTGCATAACTTTCACCTCCACATCTTTAGTACCCTATTATTTTACCCATAAGAAGTCTTATTATTCTAAATATTAATGTGAAAACTTTACCTATTTTCTATATATATATCAGACCTTTTATTTTTTTCTTAATACTTCATTATATTATTGTTTTGTTTTTGGATTAAAAATAAGAGCCATTAAATATCCAAAAAAGATTGATGCTGTAATTCCTCCTGCAGCACCTGTAATACCACCAGTAAATGCTCCTATTAATCCATCTTCTTTTACACCCTTTATGGCTGCTTTTGCTAAACCATTTCCAAAGCTAGGTAGCGGTATTGTTGCTCCCGCACCTCCAATCTCAATTAATTTATCGTAAAGCCCAAATCCTCCAAGGATTGCTCCAAGAGTAACAAATATAACCAATATTCTAGCTGGAGTTAATTTGGTTGTATCCATCAATATTTGGGCAATAACACATATTAATCCACCAACAATAAATGCACTTACATAATCCATAATAAACTCTCACCAACTTTCTATTTATATTCAATAGCTACTGCATGAGCTATTCCAGGTATAGTTTCACCTTGAAGAGATGAAGTGGTACTCATTAATGCCCCTGTAGAAACTAATAATAAACTTTTTATTTCTTTTTTCATTAACTTTTTGTAAAAGTATCCACATGTCACAACTGCAGAACATCCACAACCACTTCCACCAGAGTCTGTCTTTTGTCTCTCATCATCAAATATTAAATCACCACAATCAACATAATTATCTTTTACATCATAACCATAATCTAATAATAATTTCGTTGTTATTTCTTTTCCTACTTTCCCCAAATCGCCAGTTGCAATTACATCATAATCTTTAGGTGTCCTTCCTGTATCTTTAAAGTGATTATAAATTGTATCTACTGCTGCTGGAGCCATTGCAGCTCCCATATTATTAGCATCTTTTATTCCATAATCCTTTACTAAACCTGTAGTTACATATGTTACTTTAGGAAAATCTCCATTTCGGCCTAAGACCATTGCTCCTGATCCTGTAACTGTCCATTGACATGTTGGGCATCTTTGACAACCATATTCTAATGGAAATCTAAATTGTCTTTCTGCTGAACTAAAATGTGATGAAGTAGATGCTACAACATAATTTCCAAAACCACCATCTAAAAATAATGATGCCATACTTAAAGATTCTGACATTGTAGAACAAGCCCCATACAATCCTATAAATGGTATATTTAACTCTCTTGCGGCAAAACTTGATGATGTTATTTGATTTAATAAATCACCTGCAAATAAATAATCTATACTTTCTTCTCTTAAATTCGCATTACTTATAGCACTTTTTATTGCAGTATACATCATTTCAGATTCTGCTTTTTCAAAACTGTCCTTACCTAAAGTATCATCATTTAATATTTGATGAAAATAATCCTTTAAGGGTCCATCACCTTCCTTAGGTCCAACTATAGAATAAGTTGAAATTATTTTAGGAGGATTCTCAAGTTTAATGGTTTGCTTTCCTACCTTTTTATTTTTTACACTCATCTATGCTCACTCTCCAATTTAAACAATTCCCATAAGTCCTAAAACATAATATACTAACCCTATTATTACAGATGTTCCTATTCCATAAACTAATACTGGACCTGCAATAGTAAACATTTTAGCTGCTACACCAAAAACAAAACCTTCTTTTTTAAATTCTATTGCTGGAGATACCACTGCATTAGAAAATCCTGTAATAGGCACTATAGTACCAGCACCGGCAAAACTTGCTATCTTATCATAAACTCCTATTCCTGTTAATAATGCTCCAATAAATATCATTATTATCGGCAACCACAATTTAGCAGTTTCTTCATCTATACCAAATTTTATTAGCATATTTAATATGAACTGTCCTATAGTACATATAGCTCCACCAACTAGAAAAGCCAATAAAATATTCTTAAAATATTTTGGTTTAGGTACCATTTCCTTTGAAATATTTTCAAAGTCTTTAATTATTTTCTTTTCTTCTTTAGCCATTTTTCCCATGTATTTGCGTCTCCTTTCTTCCTTAAATTTATTATTCCTCTTAATTTAAAATTAACTCATATTATTACAATTTTAATAACTATTTTTCTTATATATAAAAAAATCTACATTAAATAACTTATATTATTTAATGTAGATTTATTCAAAGAATTTATTCTTTTTTATTTTATACATTTTCTTATGTTCATCCTTCATCTAATTGTTTTCTCATCTCAGAAAGTACTTTCTTCTCTATTCTGGATACTTGTACTTGGCTTATACCTAACATTTTAGCAACTTGTATTTGTGTCTTATCTTTGAAATATCTCAACACAATAATTTGTCTAGATTTAACATCTAAACTATTTAACGCTTCTTTTAAAGCTATTTTTTCAGTTAAATTCTTATCTTCTGCTGCATTTTCACTTAACTTATCAATAAGCAATACTGGTGCACCATCATCTTGGTGAATTACCTCATAAAGATATTGCATACTAGCAGAAGATTCTAAAGCAAATAATATTTCTTCTTTATCAATTCCTGAAAATTCAGCTAATTCCTCTATACTTGGATCTCTATTTAACTTTTTAGTTAATGCCTCTTTATCAAAATGAAGCTTTTTAGCTAAGCTCTTAACATTTCTACTTACCTTTATAATTCCATCATCTCTAAGGAATCTTTTTATTTCTCCAATAATCATTGGAACAGCATAAGTTGAGAACTTAACATTATAATTATCATCAAAATTATTAATTGCCTTAACAAGACCCATACATCCTATTTGATAAATGTCTTCATAATCATACCCTCTATTTATAAACTTTTTACTTATAGAAGTTACTAAAGGTAAATTTGCTTCTATGAGCCTGTTCATAGCCTCTGCATCACCAGCTTTAGCTAGGGGTAATAATTGTGAGTTGTCCTCATAGCTTAACTTTTCTTTTTTTACTTTACCCTTTTCCATAAATCTCCCCTAACACGTTAATTAAATTTCTTTGTCATAACAATTCTAGTACCTTTACCTTTTTGACTTTCTACTTCTAAACTATCCATAAAACTTTCCATAACTGTGAATCCCATTCCTGATCTTTCAAGATCCGGCCTTGAAGTATAAAGAGGCTCTCTAGCTTTATTAACATCATCTATCCCTTTACCATAATCTGTAATAATGATTGATACCTCTCTTCCACAAATTGTAGATTCTATTTTAATTATACCCTTTTCATAATTTTCATAACCATGAATTATAGAATTTGTTACTGCTTCAGAAACAGCTGTTTTAACATCTGCAATCTCTTCAATAGTTGGATCCAATTGAGAAACAAAAGCTGAAACTGCAACTCTAGCAAATCCTTCATTTTGAGATCTACTTTCAAATTCTATACATACTCTATTTTCTTCCATGTTATTATCCCTCCATTAAATGTTTGCAAGTGCTTCATTAACATTATTATAAACAGTAATTATTTTATAAAGTCCTGATAATGTAAATACTTTATCTACTCTTTTATTAATATTAGTAATACAAACTTTTCCATCTCTGTTTTTAACCTTCTTTAATCTTCCTATAACAACACCTATTCCTGAACTGTCCATAAATGTTACTTCTTTAAAATCCATTATAACTTTTTTTATATTATCTCGTTCTATTCTATCATCTATTTTAACCCTAACTTCTTCTGCACTATGATGATCTAATTCTCCAACAAGAGTAACAACTAATTTATCATCAATTTTATTAAATTTCAAAAACATAATAATCAACTCTAAAATAAATAATTAGAGCACCCTCCTATCTTCCTTCTTTTTCCATAATTTTAACATAATATTTATTTTGTCGTCAATGAATTTTTACCTTTTTATGGATATTATTTGAGTTCATCCACTTTTTAATATAAAACAATGAAGATGCTGTATCTTTTATTTTTAATACAACATCTTCATGAAATTTTTCTTTTAATTTTAATTCTCTATATTTTATGATACTATGATTTAATTTCCTTTGATTTTTCTTTATATTTCTCTAGCTCATTTTGTAAGTTTTCATAAAAACCATCTATATTCTCTTCTTCTTCCAATAAAAGCACTTCAATAGCATCATTTAAACTATTCATTGTATAGATATGAAATTTACCTTCTTCAATGGCCTTTTCCACTTCTGCCTTTAATATTACTTCATCCTTGTTTCCTTCAGGTATTAATACTCCCTTTCCATCTATAGTATCTAACATATTACATACTTTAAAGAATCCCTCAATTTTTTCATTTACACCACCAATAGGTTGAACATCTCCAAATTGATTAATAGATCCAGTTACTGCAATATTTTGATTTGCCCCTTTCTTACTTAAAGCTGAAAGAACACATATAATCTCTGCTACTGAAGCACTATCCCCTTCTACCATCCCATAAGTCTGTTCAAAACTTAAATGAAAATCTACAGGTATGTTCTCATAAGGATTCAATAGATTTGTTAATAATCCCCTAAGTATACTTATTGATTTTTCATGAATTTTTCCACTTAAATTGCTTTCTTTTTGTATATCAACTATTCTACCTGAGCCTTTGCATGCAACACAACTAATTCTCATTGGCTTTCCAAAAGTACAATATCCACTATCAAGTACAGCTAATGCATTTATTGCACCTACTTTTCTGCCTTTAACACTAATTAATATTTTATTCTCTTCATACATGCTCATTATTTCACTTTCTATTAATTCCTCTTCATAGGCAACTTCTAAAATATCTTGTTCAGTTATTATCATACTTTTTCTTTCTTTAGCTGAATTATTAGCCAATACTAATAATTTATCTATAGTATCTTCATCTGCAAGTATTCTATTTCTACTACTACTTTTTCTACATAAATATTTTAACATCTCATTTATAGCTTCATTATTAATATTAAATAATTCATTCTTTCTAATTCTATTTTCAATCTTATTTTTCAGTTCCAATACTGAATCATTATTAACCTTTACTACAGAAGAAAACTCTGCTCTTAAAGGAAATAACTTTTTAAAGTCTTCATCAGAATTATATAAAAGATCATAAGTTTCATAATCACCTATTAATATTACCTTAAACTTTACAGGAATAGGCTTTGGTTTTAATCCATTTATATTTATAAACTCTAAATAACTTTTATTAGTATCAAAAGACACCATATTAGAAAGTAAAATCTTCTTTAAATAATAATAACTTAATGTATTTACAGCTAAAGAACTTAACCTTAAAATAAGGCATCCTTCATTTGCCTTTAAAATTGATCCTGCACTTATCAATGAAATATTAGTTGTATATACTCCATTATGATTTTCATATTCTATTAATCCTATTAAATTATTTAAATTAGGATCTTCTTCAAAAATTACAGGTGGAGAAGAATTATTTGTATTATCTACAATTACTCTAACATCATATTTATTTAACACTTCATATATTTCACTTTCATCATCTTCTATACTCATTGTATAACACTCTATTAAATCCTCTTCTATACACGTAAATAATCTTTCTAAATACTCATATGAATCATCATCTGTTATAAATTCTAAAAGAGCACTATCTTTTTCTTCTTCCATTTGAGTTGCTAAAAATTTTGAATATATTTTTTTTAACTTCTTTATTGATTTAACTTCGATATCTTTTAAATCTTCTAAAATGGTTTCAGCTTTCTTTTTCAAAGTTCCGGCTTTTGCTACTATAACATTTTTGTTTTCATCTTCTAAATCATCATACTCTTTTTCTGTCATAGCCTCATCACCACTCAAAGGTATAAATGCAAAACCTTTACTAGTTACTTTTACTTCAAATCCTGCTTCTTTTGCCATTTTAGTTAATTGATTTATATAACTATTCCTTTTGTTTTGAATATCTGCTACTAGATAATCCTTTTCATCATTACTAGAATCTCTATAAAAATCATCTACTGCTTCCAAATAACAACTTTTTATGTCATCAACAGTTTCTTTTAATTTTTTTCCCTTGCCATTTGCAACAAAAATTGCTTCTGGTCTATTAACATCCTCTAATGTTACATAACATATATCTCTTGGTGCTTCTAAATCTTTGTACTTTTTTTCTATAAAAGCAGTTAGTTCCTTTAATTTATCCTTTGAGAAGGTATCTATTAAATAAAGATTATAACCCTCTTTATCTATATTAATTGCCCTCTCAATTTTTTTATAGGCATCATTAAACTCCTTAATACCATTTGTACCTCTGCCAACATCAGTATCTGTTACCTCTAGTTTAAACATTATTTCTGATGGAGTTAACTCTCTTTTCATAACCCTCCTATCTAAGGCTAGAAACTACTAATGTAATTCGTCTCCCCTTTTTTACACTCATATATATTATATTAATATTCTTATATTATGGATTTAGGCAATATTTTTTAAAAAGTATACTATATTTAAATATAATAAAAAGGAAGCACATATATGCTTCCTTTTAATATATTTATTTTAATAATTTGAATTTGATTTAGTTCCTTCACAAATGGCAATTGAAGCTGATGCTCCTATTCTAGTTGCTCCATTTTCAATCATAGCTAAAGCATCTTCTCTACTTCTAACTCCACCTGATGCTTTTACTCCCATATCTGGTCCAACAGTTTCTCTCATTAATTTAATATCAGCTGCTGTTGCTCCACCTGTTGAAAATCCAGTTGATGTCTTAACAAAATCAGCACCAGCTTCTTTTGATAATTGGCAAGCTATAACTTTTTCTTCATCTGTTAAAAGACAAGTTTCTATTATTACTTTTGTTAAAGCTTTATCTTTAGCTGCTTCAACAACTGCTTTTATATCATTTTTAACGTATTCTAAGTCTCTTTCTTTTAACTTACCTACATTAATAACCATATCAACTTCTGTAGCACCTTTTTCAATAACATCTTTTGTTTCAAAGGCTTTAACTTCTGTAGTAGTTGCCCCTAAAGGAAATCCTATTACAGTACAAACTTCAACATCAGTTCCTTCTAATGCAGTAGCTGCAACTGGAACCATTGATGGATTTATGCAAACTGATGCAAAGTTATATTCTACAGCTTCTTTGCAAAGCTTTAAAACTTCCTTCTCAGTTGCTTCTGGTTTTAATATTGTGTGGTCAATCATTTTAGCTATTTGTGCCTTATCCATTATAATACCTCCATTTATTTTTGAAATTTTTCTTAAGTAGCCCCTATCTATTATAATTGATGTCTAATATATTGGAAAGATTTTTCTAAACTATTTCATATATTATATCTTGATTATTTATCTAAAATAATTTTAACTGTTCTACCTTTTCTTCCTTTATACTAGATACAGTAATTCCAATTAATCTTATAGCTCCTATAAACTTCTCATCACTAACAATTTCTTCAGCTACCTTATATATAGTTGTAAAATCATTAGTATAATAATTTAAACTTCTACTTCTAGTATGATTTTCAAAGTTACTGGTTTTATATTTAAAAGTTATAGTTTTTATATACACATTTTTTCTTTTTAAATCTTCACATATCTCTAAGCAAAAGTTCTTTACATAATAAAGAATATCTTCAATATCTTCAGTATTAAACTTTAATGTGTTTTCTCTACCATAAGATTTCCTATCTCTATTAACTGTAACTTCTCTATTGTCAATTCCTCGTATTCTTTCATATATATCTATTCCATACTTGCCAAAGTACTCTATAAAAAACTCTCTTGACAATTCATATAAATCCTCTATTTTAAACATTCCCATGTTATTTAATTTTCTAACAGACTTTTCCCCTAATCCATAAATTTTAGATATGGGTAATGGCTTTAATATGTCTGGAATCATGTTCTCTGTAATTATCATTATTCCATTTGGCTTATTCCAATCAGATGCTAATTTTGCTAAAAACTTATTATAAGATATGCCAATAGATAAAGTTAATCCAACTTCTTCAAAAACTCTCTTTTTTATATAATTTGCAGCTTCTAAACCATCATTAAATCTTCCTGCAGTTAAATCTAAATATGCTTCATCTATCGAGAGTGGTTCAATAATTGGAGTAACCTCTCTGAAAATCTCAAAGACTCTATTGGAAATTTCCTTATATCTATAATATCTTACTTTTAAATATATACCATGTGGACAAAGTCTTTGTGCAATAAAAATAGGCATTGCTGATCTAACTCCAAATTTTCTAGCCTCATAAGAACAAGTTGATACAACACCTCTTTCAGTAACTCCGCCAACAATTACAGGTTTTCCTTTAAACTTTGGATTATCCGCTTGTTCAACTGATGCAAAAAATGCATCCATATCCACATGTAAAATTATTTTTTTCATTATTTCACCTAATATAATACTTCCTCAAAAATACCTTTGTTCTTACTATTAATAAAAGATAGTATTCCTTGAGCTAATAGCTCATCAATATATCTTTTCTTATCAGTCATTGTACAAAAAGCTATAATTACTATAGCAATTATAGTTCTAAAACCTTTATCTATATAATATTCATATTCTCCCTCTTCATCACATAAATATTCAATAACTCCTTCAACTATATCTACATTTCTTCTTGGATTATAGTTTGTGACCACCCCAAGTAATGGTAAAAATTGATTGGCTATTTTTATATTTCTTTTTTGAAGCTGTAGCATAAATTCCATAGTTCTGTACATTTCTCCAGATGATCCATTTAATATAATTGCATTAGCTAACCCTTGTACACCATTCTTAGATCTTATATGAGAGTCTGCAATATGGTCAAATATATTTTCTATAAAATCATCTATAGTATCTGCTTGAATATTATTAATAACCCACAACGTACAAAGTAAATAATCATCATCACTAGTTATATTACTGTACTTTTCTTTAAGTATTATATATAATTCTTTTATTTTTTTTATTATTTCTTTCTTATCTTTATATTTACAATATTTACTGATTGTAAATGCTGTTAAAGCTAAATATGAACCTGATAAAAATCCTTCTTCCTCTAACATGTCCATAGTTTCATATATATCTTCTATAAGTTCTTGTTCATTATCATTATCAACTGTTCCTATTAATAATGAAAGTATATTTAGAGTATCACCTCTAAAAGGTGACATCATTGTTGTTGCTGATTTAATATTTTTCCTAATTTCCTTAATTCTTTCAACTGGTATTTCTTTTTCATAATGCGAAAAAACTAATGCCGCAAAATGATTTATTATATCTCCATCGTTTCTTAGCTCTTCTTTTGCTAATCTGTAGTTGTCAACTGTCATTTGTATTCTGTCAACCAGAAACTTGTCCATTTATTTACCTCTCCCCATAAATTTTAAATATATTTAGAATTGTGTATTAAAATTTAACTATAAATAATTAAAAGTTATCTTATATCAATATTTCTCTTTAATTTCATCTAACTAAATAACTATATATTTTAATACATATTCTCTTAATATATTAATACTAAATTATAATTCTACACACTTATTATACTATGAATTTATGTCATTTTAATAACATTTTATCTGTTATTTTGTGGTAAATATTCCTTTTTATATAGCTTTATACAGTTGAGTTTTTTGTCAATTCTTGTTAATATAATTATTAAGGTTAATTTTTAACTTTTTACATTAAGGGGGCAAAAAAATGAAAACTATTGTAACAAAATTTGGTGGTAGTTCTTTAGCAGACTCTATACACTTTAAAAAAGTAAGAAATATTATAGAAAGTAATTCTGATAGAAAATATGTCATTCCATCAGCACCTGGAAAAAGATCTTCTAAAGACTTTAAAGTAACAGATTTACTTTATCTATGTCATGCACACGTAAATTCAAGTATTTCTTTAGATGATGTATTTAAATTAATATCAGATAGATATCATTCTATAGTTGCTGAATTAAACTTAAATTTAGATTTAGATTATTATTTAAACATAATAAAGAATGATATAGAAAATGGGGCATCCGCAGATTATACTGCAAGTAGGGGAGAATATCTTAACGGAATAATTCTTGCTAATTATCTGGATATTGATTTTATTGATGCAAAAGATGTAATTAAATTTAATAAATATGGAACTTTAAATATTAAAGAAACTTATAGGTTACTTAAAGACAAGCTTTCTCAACATGAACGTGCCGTTATTCCTGGATTTTACGGTTCCGATGAAAATGGAGAAATAGTGACTTTTTCTAGAGGTGGGTCTGATGTAACAGGTGCATTAGTTGCTGCAAGTATAAATGCGAACCTTTATGAAAATTGGACTGATGTTTCAGGCTTTTTAATGGCAGATCCTAGAATCGTTAATAATCCAAAAAAAATTAAAACTATAACTTATGGGGAACTTAGAGAGTTATCTTATATGGGAGCTTCGGTTCTACATGAAGAAGCTGTTTTCCCTGTAAGAACTTCTGGAATTCCAATTAATATTAGAAATACCAATGAACCTGAAGATGAAGGAACCTTAATAGTAAAAAATGAAACTAAACATGAAAATACTATTACTGGTGTTGCTGGTAAACAAAACTTTACTGTTTTATCTATAGAAAAATCTATGATGAATTCAGAACTTGGTTTCTGCAGGAAAGTCCTTACTGTCTTAGAACAACATGGTGTTTCTTTTGAAAATATGCCATCTGGTATTGATACTGTAAGTGTTGTTATTTCTGATGCTAACTTAAAAAATAAAACTGAAGTTATTGTTGAAGAAATTAAGAGATCTTGTAATCCTGATTCTGTAGTTGTGTATCCAAACATGGCTTTAATTGCAACAGTAGGAACTGGTATGGCTTATAGCAAAGGGGTAGCTGCTAAAATATTTACTGCTCTTGCTGAAGCTAATATAAACATAAGAATGATTGATCAAGGTTCTAGTGAAATAAATGTATTAGTCGGAATTGAAAATGATGACTTTGAAAAAGGAATTAATGCAATTTATAATGCATTTAACTAAAAAGCTAGGAGTTTTTACTCCCAGCTTTTCCATATTTCAGGTTGATTTCCAACTGTAGCTTCTTTACCATTTCTAACGATTGGTGTCACATAAAGTGATGGATTTTTTAATAGCATATCTTCTCTGGTTTCTGAGCCTCTTATCTTATCCATATTTAGTTTTTTATAATCCTTGGAATTTTTATTTATTAAACTTTCTAATCCTACAGCTTTTTTAACACTTTGAAGTTCACCTTTACTTAAAGCCTTTTCTTTTAAATCTATAAATTGATATTTTATTCTTCTTTCTTTGAAAAATCTTTCTGCCTTTTTAGTATCATTGCATTTCTTTGTTCCAAATATTTGTATATTCATCTTTATATCCTTCCATACTTAAAATAATAATTATTATATCATAAAAATTATAATTTTATTGATTTGTTAAAATTCCTGGTACATATATTTTATTCATCCTAAAAAAACCCCATGTATAACTTTTAAAAGTCATACATGAGGCTCTACTTAAAGTCTAATTATTTAATTATAAATAACTAAGAATTTATTATTTAGCGTGCTCTTCTACAGCAACTGCAACTGCAACTGTCATACCAACCATTGGGTTGTTACCAGCACCGATTAATCCCATCATTTCTACGTGAGCAGGAACTGATGAAGAACCAGCGAAT
>UQQU01000033.1 GCA_900543325.1 uncultured Clostridium sp.
TTTTTATTAAAAATTAGCCATAGGCTATTTTTTCATACGAAACTTTACACTATCAAATTAATTAGTAGTTTTTAGTTTATTAAAATAACTTTATATTCTTAACTAAAACTTCCTTAATAAATTCTTATTCTTATTTTTATTGCTTATTCTTTTTATAAAACAAAAAACCTAAAGGATATTTCCCTTAGGTTTAAAATACTTTGCCTATAAAAATACCCTTATCTATCAGCTTAAAGCTGTTGGAATTAGCACCACGTTCGGACAGTGACAAGTTTCAAGTGACAAATGACAAGTTATTAATATTAACTTGCCACTTGTCACTTATCACTTGTCACTTGCAACAGGTTGCTGGGTTTCAACGGGCCAGTCCCTCCACCACTCTTGATAAGATTTTATTAAATTATACAAAATTTCTCTGAATTTGTAAATAGTAATTTTTTTCTAAATTAAAATTTTATTAGTAGTAGTAATATAGAAATACCACTGCAAGCCAAACTAATTATACTTATAAATGTTACTATTTGATTAGTATTTAATCCTTTTTCTTGAAGTCTATAATGAATTTGGCTTCTATCTGCTTGATATATAGGTTTTCCTTCTGAAACTCTCTTAAATATAACAAATATGTTATCGAATATTGGAACAGCTAAAGCTAAAATTGGTATCATTAAACTTAATATTGTTGCTCCTTTAAATGCTCCATCTAAAGCAATTATACTTAAAATAAATCCTAAAAAATTAGCTCCTGAATCCCCCATAAATACTTTTGCTGGATATCTATTATAATATAAAAATGCTAATACAACTCCTGCTGTTATAAGTGAAAATAACAATGATGGCGGTTGCCCTAATATTATGGCAGTTGCTGCAAAAGTCATTGCTGAAATAAATGATAACCCTCCAGCTAAACCATCCATTCCATCTGACCAATTTATTACAGTTGTAACACCAAAGATCCATGTTATAGTAAGTACAAATTGAACTATAGGTGATAATGTTATGTACTCATCTGTAAATGGATTTGTAAAGCCTTCAAATGAAATTCCTGACTTAAATACAATTACTGCAGCTAAAAGTTGAACTATTAACCTTGGAGTAATTCCAAATTCTTTTCCTATACTCTTATAATAATCATCTACTATTCCTATAATTAATATTAATAGTGCCCCTATAAATATTCCATATTTTTCATCAAAACTATAATTATAAAAAGCTATAAAATATGCTAGAAAGAATCCAATAAACATAGCGATTCCACCACAAAGTGGAGTTTCACCTTTATGTTTTTTTCTCTTAGTCGGTTTATCAGTAAAATTATATTTAAAAGCTAATTTCATAAGTATTGGTGTCAAAATAAATACTGTTGAAAAAGCTATTATTGTCGCTAGTAAATATTTCATTAAGATTCTCCTTAAAAAACTTATCATAATATGCAATATTATGTATTCTATTAGCATTATACTATTAATTTACTACATTATCAAACATATAATATTAAATACATCAAAAAAAATTTAAGGGAGTTGCAATAAAGCAACTCCCTATTGTGATAATGTAAAGATCTACTCTGCTCTTGCGTTAATGATATCTTTAACCTTCATTAATCTAGTTAAAGCTCCTCTTTCATTTTCATCAAGTTTCATTCTAATAAACTTAATTGTTTCTTCTAATTGAGGAATTGTCATATATTCAAGGGCATTAACTCTTCTTCTTGTCTTTTCAATTTCATCAGCCATTAACTGTGTTGATTTTTCAACTTCAGCTAGTTCAAGCAGCTTTGGAAGTATTGATTCTAGCTTTCCTATAGCATCATCTAACTCAGAAGATGTATTAGCAAATCCATATGGGTAAATGCTTCCTTCACTATCTTGTAATTGTCTGTGGAATTTCATTTGTGGAACATTAACACTCATTATGTTTTTTGTTCCTACTTCAACAGATACACTATCTTTCGGATAAGCAACTGCTTCTTCTAAAAATTCAGAACTCATTACAGCACTTGCCATAACGAAATCTTTAAATGAACCTTCTAGTTCAGCTTCTACTGACTTTCTTAATTCATTATTATATTTAACAAGATTAATGAATTGTCTCATTAACTCATCTTGTTTATTTTTAAGAAGCTTATGTCCTCTTGCTGCAGTAGTTAATCTCTTTTTCAGCTTAGATAGCTCCATTCTAGTAGGATTGACATTTAACTTTGCCATATTCTACTCTTCATCTCCCTTTGGCATATACTTTTCAAGATATTCATCTCTGATTCTCTTAAGTTCTGTCTTAGGAAGAATCTTAAGTAATTTCCAACCTATATTTAAAGTTTCTTCTATTGATCTATTTGTTTCAAAACCTTGAGAAACATATTGTTCTTCAAATGCTTCTGCAAATTTAGCAAACTTCTTATCAGTTTCTGATAATGCAGATTCACCTAAGATAGCTGATAATTCTTTAGCTTGCTTACCTTGTGCATAAGCTGAGAATAATTGGTTCATTGTATCAGCATGGTCTTCTCTAGTCTTACCTTTTCCAATTCCCTTATCTTTAAGTCTTGAAAGTGATGGTAATACATCTATCGGAGGCATAATTCCTTTCTTGTATAATTCTCTTGAAAGTATTATTTGTCCTTCTGTAATATATCCAGTTAAGTCTGGAATTGGGTGAGTTTTATCTTCTTCAGGCATTGTTAATATTGGAATTTGAGTGATTGAACCACCTCTTCCATTAATTCTACCTGCTCTTTCATATAATGTAGAAAGGTCAGTATATAGGTATCCTGGGTAACCTCTTCTACCTGGAACTTCCTTTCTAGCAGCTGATACTTCTCTTAATGCTTCAGCATAGTTAGTAATATCAGTCATAATAACAAGAACGTGCATATCTTTTTCGTATGCTAAGAATTCAGCAGCAGTTAATGCCATTCTTGGTGTAGCTATTCTTTCGATAGCTGGGTCAGAAGCAAGGTTCATAAATAATACAGCATTATCTATAGCACCAGTCTTCTTAAATTCATCAACGAAGAATTGAGATTCTTCAAATGTTATACCTATAGCAGCAAATACAACAGCAAAGCTAGCATCTGAATTTAAAACAGTCGCTTGTCTTGCAATTTGTGCAGCTAATTGAGCATGTGGTAAACCTGAAGCAGAGAAAACAGGTAACTTTTGTCCTCTAACAAGTGTATTTAATCCATCAATTGCAGATATACCTGTTTGTATAAACTCTGATGGGTAGTTTCTTGATACTGGATTAATTGCTTCCCCATTTATATCTAATTGCTTTTCTGGTATTATCTTTGGTCCATTATCAATTGGATGACCCATACCATCAAATACTCTACCTAGCATATCTTCTGATACACCAAGTTGAAGTGGCTTTCCTAAAAATTTAGCCTTAGTTCCTTTTAAGTTAATTCCTGATGATCCTTCAAATAATTGAACCATTGCTTTTGTCCCATTAACTTCTAGAACTTTACCTCTTCTTAATTCACCAGTTTGTAATTCAACTTCAACTAGTTCATCATATTTAACACCGCTAACTCCTTCAACAACCATTAAAGGACCAACAACTTCTGTAACTGTTCTATATTCCTTAAGCATTAAGAACTCCTCCTTCGTTGATTAAAGTATCAATGTTAGCTCTTAATTCAGCTGCTATATCATCCATCTTAGCTATCTCATCTTCATGGATATATTTACTTCTTGCAATTCTATCTCTTACTTCTAATTCTAAGATTTTATCTAAGTAAACTCCTGCATCTAAAGCTCTTTCAGCTTCTTTTCTGAATAATAATACAAGCTTTAACATTTTATATTGTTTATCTAATGAAGTATAAGTATCTATTTCGTGGAAACCATTTTGTTGTAAATAGTCTTCTCTTATAGACTTAGAAACTTCTAATTTTAATCTATCTTTTTCTGATAATGCATCAATACCAACTAAGCTTACGATTTCTTGAAGTGATGATTCTTCTTGTAATAATGTCATCGCTTCTTGTCTTAATTCAGACCAATCCTCAGCTACAGTTTTATTTAAATATCCATCTACAGTATCAGCATATAATGAATATGAATTAATCCAGTTTATAGCTGGGAAGTGTCTCTTATATGCAAGTTGTGCATCTAATCCCCAGAAAACTTTAACTATTCTTAAAGTTGATTGAGTAACAGGCTCTGAAAGGTCTCCCCCTGGAGGCGATACCGCACCGATTGCTGTAACAGCACCTTGTCTTCCATCTTTACCTAAACAAATAACTTTACCAGCTCTTTCATAGTAATCTGAAAGTCTTGAACCTAGGTATGCTGGATATCCTTCATCCCCTGGCATTTCTTCAAGTCTACCAGACATTTCTCTTAATGCTTCAGCCCATCTTGATGTAGAGTCAGCCATGATTGATACTGAGTATCCCATATCTCTGAAGTATTCAGCAATTGTGATACCTGTGTATATACAAGCTTCTCTGGCAGCAACTGGCATGTTTGAAGTATTAGCTATAAGTACTGTTCTCTTCATTAATGATTCACCAGTTTTAGGGTCCTTAAGTTCTGGGAATTCGTTAAGAACGTCTGTCATTTCGTTACCACGTTCACCGCATCCAACGTAAACAACTATTTCAGAATCTCCCCATTTTGCAATTTGGTGTTGAACAACTGTTTTACCTGCTCCGAAAGGACCTGGTACAGCAGCAGCTCCACCCTTAGCTACTGGGAAGAATGTATCGATAACTCTTTGACCTGTAGTCATAGGAGCTTCTGGCTTTAATTTTTGTGCATAAGGTCTACCTTTTCTAGCAGGCCATTTTTGCATAAGTTGAACTTCTCTATCTCCTTTAGCAGTTTCAACAACGCAAACTGTATCTACAACTGTAAAGTCTCCTGATTTAATTTCTTTAACAGTACCTTCAATTCCATATGGAACCATTATTTTGTGTAATACAACAGCAGTTTCTTGAACTGTTCCGATTACATCACCAGCTTCAACTTTATCTCCAACTTTAACTGTAGGATTAAAAGTCCAAACTCTTTCTCTATTTAATGAAGTAACTGATACACCTTTTGTTAAGAATGGTGATTGAGCTACTTTTTCAAATGCATCTAGTGGTCTTTGTATTCCATCGAACATTGACTCTATAAGTCCTGGCCCAAGTTCGATACTTAAAGGTTCTCCTGTTGTAACAACTGGGTCCCCTGGCCCTATTCCTGTAGTTTCTTCGTAAACTTGGATAGATGCCTTATCTCCTCTCATTTCAATGATTTCTCCGATAAGACCTTTTTCTCCAACCTTAACCATATCATAAATATTTGCTTCGTCCATTCCTTCAGCAACAACTAAAGGACCTGCAACCTTGATTATTTTTCCGGTCTTCAACTCTCTAACCTGCCTTCCTATAAAATATTGACACCAACAGCTTTTTCCACGCTATCGCTTATTCTCTTTGAACCTATATTTAAAGTTCCTTGATTGCTTGGAATTAATATTACAGCAGGAAGCATTTGTTTATTATAACGCTCAATTGTTTCTTCAATTGTTGCTGCAACTTGCTCTGTTATGAAAATAACTGCGTATCCATTCATAGCCATTCTATCAACAGCAATTCTAGCTTCATCAGCTTCTACTACTGGAAATACATCTATTCCTATAGCTTTGAATGCTAAAACTGAGTCTTTATCACCAACTACTCCAATTTTCTTATACATAAATATCACGCAGCCTTTCTCTTATTACTTCCTCAGCAATATTATTAAGCTTACCTACCATAATAATTCTTATTATTTTAATTTCTGTTTCTTTAGCATAAATATATGATAAAATTCTTTCTGGTCCAAATGTTACTAGTTTACCAGTTTTCATAAGATCCATAATATAATTATCACTTAACTTTTCTAAAAGATTTGCTGAATTTGTAGCTATGTATCCTTCAACACCGTCTTTTATTAAATCAGAATATACACTTGTGCTTAATTTTGAAATAATATTTTCTGGTGTTTCATTTAATATAGATACTAATGTATCTTTGCTTATAGATCCACCGCTAACTAATACTTCTGAAGCAAACTCTCTTCCTTTACCTTGCTTTTTAATTCTTAGTAAAGTTCTAATATTTGTAGCATCAATAATTGCATTTACAAGTTTATCTGTAAATTTATAATTTAAAGATTTCTTTATTTCTACTAATTCTTTAAACATATATCTATCTACTATAATATCAATTTTTTGAGGATCTTTATTTACTTCAAAATCAGCTATAACTTCTAGAACTGCTTTTTCAACATTTCCTTTTAAGTCTCTGAAATTATCTGTATCAATCTTTCTCTTTAAATCACTTAAATCTTCTTTTCCTAAATCTATTAGCATATTTGAAAAATCTTTATTTAAGAATTTTCCCTTTAATAAAACCTTAATATTATGGTATTTATATTTAATGCTCATTAAATCTACGATTTCTTTTACTGGGCATAATTCATAAACTAGTTTGTAAACTCTTTTAAGTTCAGTGCTTAGAATCTCTTCATAATCAGCAGCTCTTTTTACGTTGCCCATTATATTTGCATACTCAGTTTCCCCAAGTATTTTTAAAACCTCATCAGCAGAATTAGCTTCTAACATTCTTTCTACTTTGGCCTTATCAAGGAGTCTTGTTTCCAATACCCAAATTCTTGAAAGAGCTTGAGTAAATTGCATTACATCCATACTACCCCTCCTTAACTAAATAACACCTTTGCCACTTCAAACTCTAACTCATCTCTTAATGAGCTTACTAAAGCTTCATAAGTGCTATTTATTTCTATGCCATTATTTTCTAAGATGAAACCACCTTTAAATTTACCTGGAGTTTCACTTAAAGTTATTTGTGCATCTACTTTTTTATTTAACTTTTCAATGAAAGTTGCATCTACAAACTTTAATCCTGTTTCATTTAAAACTAATGTTTGTTTACCACTTAAGTTCATTGATAAAATTGTATTTTCTACAAAGCTTAAGAATTCTTCCTTAGATAATTCTGTTAATTTATCTATGCTTTTTTCAAAAACTTCATCAATAATTTCTTGCTTAGCTGCTAATTTGTTATTTCTAACCTTTAATTTAGCACTAGATATTACTCTTTCTTTTTTAGATTTTGCTTCAACTTCAGCTTTATCTAAAATTTCTTTAGCAATTTCATTGGCACTGCTTACTTTTTTAGAAATAATTTTATCTTTTTCTTCAGTAGCAGTAGCTAAGATATTTTCCTTTCCAGCTTCTGCATCCTTAAGGATTTTAGAAGTTATATTTTTTACATTTGACATAATTTATATCTCCAATCTTTAAGTTGCTAATATTATTGCATGTATTAATTACATTGCCATACTTACTAGCATGAATGATATAACGAATCCTAATAATGCATAAGTTTCAACCATTGCTGATAAGATGATTCCCTTAGTGTTGTGTTCTGGTCTCTTAGCTAATATTTGAATACCTGATGCAGCAACTCTACCTTGAGCAATACCTGAGAATAAACCTGCTAAAGCGATTGGTAAACAAGCACCAATTAAGTATAACCCTTGTTCTAAAGACATTCCTGGAGCCATCTTAGTGTAAGCAACGAATCCAACAACGAAACCGTATAAACCTTGAGTACCTGGTAATAATTCTAATACTAACGCTTTACCGAACTTTTCTGGTTCTTCTGTAACTAATCCTGAAGCTGCTTCCCCAACTAGTCCAACACCTTTAGCTGAACCAATTCCTGATAAACCAACTGCTAATGCAACACCTAAAGCTGCAAATATTAACCCACCGTTATTTTCCATAAAAAATTGTATCCATGTATTCATTTTTCAAATCCTCCTAATTTTCCTTTAAATTCATATATTTTTCTGATGCTTTAAATGGAGTAAATGCTTTTCCTCCACCTTCGTAGAATTTTGAGAAATATTCTACATATTGTAATCTTGCTGTGTGAACATATGCTCCTAATAAACCTAATAGTAAGTTAAACACATGAGCTGCCACAAATACAAATGGTAATAATATTATTGCTGGACCAGTTAATGACTTCATTAATAAGTTTAACGCTCCTGCTATACATCCACCTGATAGTCCCAATGCCATAAGTCTTGTATATGAAACTAAGTCACCAATATAACTTGTTATTCCATATAAAGAATATAACCCTTGACCTATTTGAGCACCTTTTGTCTTTTCTGCTCTACCACCAGTTAATACTATTACAAGCATACCAAATATCATTGCTGCTATTGCAATATATTTAACTATTGATGGCCATCCTAACATTATACAACCAGCTAATACACCAATTGATATTAATGTTATTAACCATGAACCAACATCATAAAATGCATCTTTTGGTTTTCCTGCTTTAATAAGCGTATATGCTTTTATACATAAACCAAATAATATTTGAATAACACCAAATACTATAGAAGCAACTAAAAGAGTATTAACATCTTCAGTTGGATTTATAAGTCCTGGTATTTTTACTGCATCACCAAAGAATGATCCATAAATTAATCCTATAACAATTGTTGGTATACTTAAGAATAAGAAGAATCTAGCAAAATCTTCATTTTTCTTATTTAATTTTAAGAATTTCATTGCGCAGAATGCAGCAATTAACATTACTAATCCGTATCCAACGTCAGCAACCATCATACCAAAGAATATTAAATAAAATGGTACTAATAATGGAGTTGGATCAACTTCATTATATTTTGGTAAACTATACATTTCTGTAACAGACTCAAAGGTTTTGTTAAGTATTCCATTTTTTAATTTAACTGGAACTGCCTCAACTTCATCCTCTTTTACATCTTCAAATGATATATAATAATCACCATTTAGAACTTCTTTACATATTTTTTGTAATTCCTCGTTCTTTTCTACTTCACACCATCCTTGAATTGCAACAGTGTTAGTAGTTCTTAAGAAGTTATTTGAAGCTTTATATCTTAAAACAGCGTTTGTAAGATAATCATAAACTAACTTCATCTTCTTGTAATCTTCTTCAAAAGAAGCTACTTCCTCTTTTACAAAGAATATTTTTGATTTTAATTCTTCTATTTCATGAGCATGATTTGTGATAACCACTTGTGGTATTTCATCAAACTCTGATTTAAATGAACTAAATCCAAATCCTCTTAAAAGATTTAATACTTCATCATGTCTTTCCTTTAAAGCCACGACTACTATATTTATGTCATTATTACCTCTTGAGATAATCTCAACATACTCAGCATCTAAACTTTCATTAAGTTGTGCTTCATATTGCTTTGAAATACTTCCAACGAAAGTTGATACCATATTTAGCTCATTTAGAGCTTCAAAAGAAATATCTAAGGCTTGCCATGGAGTTAAAACTTCAATTTCGCCTTCTAGCTTAGTAATCTTGCTTTCTATGCTGTGAAGCTCATCTTCCTTTTCCTTAACTTTAGCATAAATCTCATTCCAGTTAATATCCTTAACTGCATTTTCTAATTCATCAATAGTTAAGTTTTCCTTGTCATCCTCTAATGCTTTTAATCCTGACTTTTTAGGCATATAGTGAGTTAAAAAGTCTAGAGTAGTTTTAGCCTTTGATAAATCTTCTTCATACTTTGCAATATTTGAATCCACTTCATCTTTATTAAGAGATTTTAATTCTTCATTAGCTTCTAATAAATTTTCATCTTGTAAATTTATAAATTCTACATTTGAAAATCCTTGTAGCCTACGAAGAAGTTCTTCTTTTTTAGATTCAAAAGTAAGCAAAGTGAATTTGTTCATCTTAACTATTGCCATGAATCTTCACTATCCTCTCAACAACTATATTAATAGCATTATCTTTTAAATCTTGAGACATATTACGTATAGCCTCTATTTCTTTTTCTCCCATCTTTAGGATAGGTTCTGCATTGCTATTTCCCTCTTCTAAAGCAGCCTTTAATAAGTTATTAGCTTTTGTTTTTGCATTACTTACTATTTCATCATATTTTATATCAGCTTCTTTAGTAGCATTGCTAACAATCTCTTTTGCATTTTGTTTAGCATCTGAAATTATTGTTTCAGCTTTTTTCTCAGCTTCCTTTATCTCATTAATTGCTTCTAATGCCAAAGTCTCACCACCTTTACTATATACAAGTTGGATAATATAAATATTAATACTTTATATAGTATTAATTACTTTTTATCTCCTTTTTAATTATACACTGTTTTTACAATTTTTCAACTTTTTTTTGTTAACATTTCCTAAACAACATTTTAATATTACAATAATTATCCATTTGTTAAAAAAAACATCAACTTCTTTTATATTCTTTTCATAATATTAATTCTGTTTTACTTTTCTAGTTATATCGATCATTTCTCCCTCGTAAGAACATAAGAAGTACACCTTATCCTTATTTATACGATTATTCTTTATGAAATCATCTATATTTATAGAAAAACTTTCAATGTAGTAATCCCTAAAAGAATATTCTTCTCTAAGAAGATCCTTAATTTCATTTTCAACTTTCTTTTCTAATCCTTTCCCTAAAAACTCAGGCATTCCCCTCCTTTTATTAAACATTAAATAATCATATTTTATTATGTCTCGTAGTATTTCACTATCTAACTTTGTTATTTCCATATTAAAATCTAAAAATACTTTATAGTACTCACTATTTCCTATATTTCTATCAAAGTACCCCTTTTTATCAAAATAATTTCCTAACTCTAGATAAAAATCATATGGAGTTTCAAAGCTATTTATTAAATATTTTATTATGTTATTAAATTTTTGAGAGTTATAATATTTATCAACCATGCTTTCTACTTTTTTTAATATTAAAAGTTCATCATAAGATATATCCTTAGTTTGTAATATTTCATATGGAGGATATGGAGAATACTTCATTCCATACTCTTCAGCTTCTTCCCTCATAGAAGATCCTCTAAGTAACTTTAAAAATCCTAACTGAATTTCTTCTGGTCCTATACTATAAACATCATTAAATGATTTTTTAAATGATACTATATCTTCTCCTGGTAAACCTGCTATTAAATCTAAGTGTTGCTTAATATTTTTAATCTCAAGTAATTCAACTACCTTTTCTTTTATATCACTAAAATTAACAAATCTATTTATCTTATTTAATACTTCATCATTAGTCGTCTGTACACCTACCTCAAATTGGAATCTATCTTTTGGCGCTTTTCTTAACAGCTCTAATTCCTGTGGCTTTAATATATCTGCAGAAATTTCAAAATGGAATTGTGTAGTAGTATCTGCATTTATTAAAAATTCCCATATAGCCATTGAGAACTTAAAATTACAATTAAATGTTCTATCCACAAACTTAACTAATCTAACCTTTTTATCTATAAAATATTGCAATTCCTTTTTAACTCTTTCTATATTTAAAAATCTCACACCATGTGTAGTAGAAGAAAGACAATATTTACAGTTAAAAGGACAACCTCTAGAAGCTTCATAATATACTATTTTATTATCTAAATTTTCATCTTCCTTATATGGAAATACTATTTCATCCATATTCATAAGTGGCCTATTACCATTACTAATAACTTCATTATTTTCTTTAAAGTACAAGCCTCTAATATCTCTTATACTTCTATCTCCAAGTAAATATTCTACAAACTCCCTATAAGTTTTTTCTCCCTCTCCTTGAATTACATAATCTCCAGAAAGTTCTTTTAGTATATTTAAACTATCATAAGAAACTTCTGGACCACCATAAACAATTTTTATATTCTCATCTACTAATTTTATTAAATTTGATAACCTTTTTACTATTTCTATATTCCAAATATATGTTGAAAAAGCTACTACATCTGCTTTCTCTTTAATTATCTCTTCTAATATTTTTTCATCTCTATCATTTATTGAGAATTCTCTTATTTGACATTCATAATCCATATCCTCCGTAAACGCCTTTAAATATCTAACTGCTAAATTGCTATGAACAAACTTTGAATTTATAGCTGTTAATAGTACTTTCATTTTTTTCTTCCTTTCGTTTAATCACTTTATTTTTTCACCTCTTACAAAAAAAATGTCTTCCCAAACCTTTTCTTCTTTTATATCATATATATCACTCAACATTCTTTTTGTATCATCTATATTTGATTTAGAGAGCGGGTTTAAATTTTTAAACTCAAACTCCTTTGTTTTTCCTGATGGTAATACCGCCATAACCTTATTATTTGATACTTCACCAATTTCTTTATTTATATCCCATATATATATTTCTCCTCCAACCTTAACTAACTTACTAGCCTCTCTAATTAAATTAACTTTATTAGACTCTCTCCATATGCTACTTAAATAAAAAAATACTGTACAAGTATCATATTCTCCATAAGTATTTTTTTCATCAATTGTACCTTCCAACAAATCTACTGAAACTTCATCTATAGTATCTTTTGAAATATTATATATTACACCATAGCTTTCTCCAACGTCTAATACATCGCCTGTTAATTTTATACCACTTAAGTTTAATATAATTGTTTTTCCCATAAATACCACTCCCCTAAAATAAAAAATTTTAATTCTTTATAAATTTTACTATTATATTTATATAATTATGTAACTTATTTTAAATTAAATCATATTTTTTATTATGTATTCAGATTTTGTAGTATTTATTCTTACTCATGTATATTACCTCATTTATCTATATTAATGCAAAAAAATATTTTGAAAATGAATTTCAAAATATTTTTAATATCGTTATTTCTTTTTTCTAATTTTGCTTTTATACATTAGAGCTATTATTATTGACATTATAAAAACTATAATAAATATCCAAATTACATTTGGCAAATTAAATATAGTTGTATTTACTTGTCCAGATATTTTATATAAGCAACCTCCTTTACTATCTAATATATATATATTCGCATCGTTATATCTTATTTTCTCTACATAACTGTCTTTATCTAATGCTACTATTGCTCTAGCTGTGTCATTTTCAGTTAAAACATATATATAGTTATCTACATTATCTGCAAATATTATTGTATCTTTAGGAAAACATTTTCCTTCATAATCAATAGTTAATCCACTTAAAGCAGATACTTTATCATGCTGATATCTAGGACCTAAAGTAACTTCTGTTGGATGATTAGCTATAACAAAGGATAACTTGTTAGTTCCATCTGAAAATCTTGGAGATGTAATAGGATCTCCCCCACTAAAATCTGGCCATCCATACCATGCCTTTTCTTTTATATCATATATATAATCTACATCATCTTTAACAGGCCTTACTCCACTATCTTCCATACCTCCAACTATAGCTGTTACTTTTCCTATACTATTTACTGCTAATCCTTCAACATTTCTAATCCCTGTAGCATATGTTATAAGTTCCTTGCTATTTAAATCATACCTTAAAATACTTGCATTGCTTAAAATACTCTCCTTAATTTTCTGTCCCTCAATAACCTTTTCTCCAAATGGTGCAAATGCATAATAGTTATTATATCCTATTCCAGTTGCCTCCCATTCAAAAGATGCTTTGTCTTCATTTTTATTACACTGGTCAACAACTCCTGAATTAGTATTAGACCCTATACTCACATATAAATACTCTCCATTTAAAATAATATTTGTTTTGTAATTCAATCCATTGTTAGGTATTCCATTAATTAATTCTGTATATTGTTCCTTATTTATGTCATATAATAAAACTCTATTATCGCTAGCAATTATAATATCATTGTTATAACAAGCTATATCATATATATTTAAAGTTCTATCATAAACTAAAACTTTTTCTTTATTATCCTTATTGATCATCTTAATAGTATTTTTAAATGCTATGTATAAGTTATTTTCTTTATCAAAATCAAAAGAAACTGCACCATCTAAACCTTTTGTATTTATAGACCAATCTACATTTTTATAAATAAGATTCAAATCATATCTATTACTAATTTTGTAAATTCCAAATGATAAAGTCACAATTATTATTGAAAATACTACAAACTTAAAAAATCTCCACACTACTCCTTCCCCCCTTTATATTTTTATTTATATTTTCTCACTAGCAAAATATTACTTAATAATTAAATAATAACTAGTTAATATCATATTATCTAATTTTACCGAATAAGTATTAATGTAATTCACTACAAGTTCTGCAGCAAAAAATTAATTTCAAAAGTAGACTTACAAACTTTACTTAAGGGGGCTAATTAACTTTGGAGAAAGATATATTTTTTAAAAATTCATTTTTTCTTACAGCAGCTAATATAACAACTGGAATACTAGGATTCATTTTCTCTATGTATTTAAACAATTTAGCTGGACCTGAAGGAGTTGCTCTTTATGGTTTAGTAATGCCTGTATACAACCTTTTTATTTGTTTAATGACAGCAGGTATTATAGCTGCTATTTCTCAACGAGCTGCAATATATAGCTCAAAAGGAGAATATAACAATTTATTTAAAACTATTCGCTCTGTTGCTTTCTTTAACATAATTTGGTCTATTGTTATAGGATTTTTAGTTTTTTTTCTAGCTCCATACATAAGTCAATATGGGATAAAAGATGCAAGAACATTAAATGCTATTAAAGTAACTTGTCCTGCAATGGTATTTATTGCCCTTTCTAATATATTGAAAGGATTCTTTTATGGAACATCTAAAATTACAGTACCTGCTATTGTAGATATCTCTGAAAAAGCTATGAGAATTATAACTATCGCTTTATTAATTTATATTTTTAAAGCTCAAACATTATCATCTATTGTAACTTTAGCTTATGTATCATTGGCATTAGGCGAATTACAAAGCTTATTATTATTATTTTGCTACTATAAATACACTAAAAAAAAAATGCCTTGTAGCAATGAAATACCAGAAAGCAGGGCTCAGCTAATTTTCAATGTATTGATAATATCTTTACCTTTATGTTTAAATGGCTTTTTAGGAAATGCATTTTCAACAATTTCAACCTTAGTAGTACCAAGACAATTAGTAGCATCTGGACTTGATTACAGCTCTGCCCTTAATCTAATTGGTAGGTTTAATGGAATGGCTTTAACCATAGTTACCTTTCCACTTATAGTTGTTAATTCAATCAATACCTTGCTTGTTCCAGATTTATCTCAAACTATAAGTACTGGTGATTACTATAATGCTTCTACAAGAATTAAAACTATTTTAAAAATCGCATTTTTATTAGGTATGGCTACCACTATTATATGTCAGCTAATTCCTGATTCATTAGGACAAATGTTTTTCCAAAGAGATGACTTAGGTCTATATATTAGACTTTCTTCTTTATCTGCACCTATTTTCTTTGTGGCTAATACAATGTTCGGAATTTTAAATGGATTAAATAGACAAAGTATCATTTTAAGAAACTCTATAATTATTTCTATTACTGAAATATTATGCCTTTACTTCTTTACTGCAATACCAAGTATAAATATTTTCTCTTATATTATAACAATATTTATTACATCTACTCTAGGTTTAATAATAAACCTACATGAAGTAAAGAAACATATTGAATTAAATTTATCCATTTATAATATAATTATTTTTTCCCTTATAGGGATATTAGTTTATTTAATGTTAAATTTACTTACAAGTAGATTGTTAGATGGTTTATTTTTAAGCAAAAATTTAATTATTATCACTTTAACCTTTGGTATTTTTGCATATCTAAGCAGATTTGGACTAGATGAAGATTAATATACTCAATAAGAAAAGCCTGAAATTTTCAGACTTTTCTTATTAATACTATTTGTATCCTATAGCTTTCTTTACTCTATTTCCAAAATCTTTATCAGCTTTTGTAAAATTGGCTATTACTCTATCTTGAATATCTTTTTTTACATCTTTCAAATCACAAACTATATTATAAATTAAATGATCTTGCTCCTTCTTTGACATATTTCTATACCTTTCACCTGCTTGAGCAAAGTCGTCTGTTTTCTTTATTACAACTCTTATTTCATCTCCATTTAAAGAAATTGGTTCACTTACCATTGATTTATGCACTTTAGGATTGTCATCATCTAAAGAATTTGGTTTATAATTAACATTTCCCTTATTAGATGTATATCTCATATGTCCATTTTCTCTATAGTTGCATACTTTCACTTTAGGTGCATTAATAGGTAATTGATTAAAATTTATTCCTATCCTATGTCTTTGAGTATCTTTATATGCAAATAATCTTCCTTGTAGCAATTTATCATTTGATGCTTCTATTCCTGGAACTAAATTGGATGGTGCAAATGCTGCTTGATTCGTCTCTTCAAAAAAGTTATCTGGATTTCTATCTAATGTCATTCTTCCAACCTTAACTAACGGAATTTTATCTTCTGGCCATACTTTAGTAGCATCAAGAACATCAAAATCAAAATTATTTACACAATCCATTTCTAATATTTGTACATATAAATCATATTGAACTTTCTCTCCGCATTCTAATGCATCATATAAATCTTGCCTTGCTATATCTGGATTTATTCCAGCTAACATAATAGCTTTATCTCTGTCTAAAGTTTCAACTCCTAATAATGGTTTCCAATGATATTTTATTAACCTTCTTTTTCCTTTAGGACAAACCCATACATATGTGTTCACTCCAAAGCCCTCTATTTTCCTAAAACTTTTTATTGTACCTAAATCTGAATATAAAAAAGTAATCATATTTGTTGACTCAGGATTAAGGCCTATAAAATCCCAAAACCTATTTAAATCTGTTACCCCAGTATCTGGAGATGGTTTAAAGGCGTGAATCATATCTGGAAATTTAATAGCATCTCTTATAAAAAAAACTGGCAAATGATTTCCTACTAAATCATAATTTCCATCATCTGTGTAAAACTTTACTGCAAATCCCCTAGGATCTCTTGCTGTGTCTGCCGAACCCTCTGACCCTATAACAGTAGAAAATCTAACAAAGACAGGTACTTTTTTATTTTCTTCAGTAAAAACTTTAGCAATTGTATAATCTTTCATAGAATTTGTAACTTCAAAATAACCATGTGCTCCTGACCCTTTAGCATGCACTACTCTTTCCGGAATTCTTTCACGATCAAATGCTGCAAGTTTATCAACTAAATTAGTATCTTTTAATAAAACCGGTCCATCTTCTCCAACTGTTAAGGAGCTAGTATCATTAAATATGGGTGCTCCAGTATCAGTATTTAGATTGCAGTTTTTTGATTCTCTTTTCCCTTTCATATACTCTCCCCAAAAAACATTTCTTATTTATATAATATTCAAATACTTACTTTTTAGTTAATACTAAAAAAGTTCATCATCTTACTATAAGATGATGAACTTCTAACAATTCTATTCTACATATTTTTTCTTAAAAATCTTGGTAATAAAGTAAATAATCTAGGTGAAATCATATCTAAATCTTTTTTGCTTATACCCCCAAAGAAAATTAAAGCAACTAAATATATCAATCCACCAACTCCTATAAGGATTAATACCATAAAACAAATTGTAATTCTTCCTCTTCCAATAATATTCATAATTCTATCAATTGGAATTCTACAAACAAAAATCCCCAAAGCCATAATCGCTGAAGATATAGTAGGTATAATTGCTAATTTTAATATAGGAATTTTCATTTTAAAAATCCTTTTAAGTCTTCTATGATTTATAATTACAGGAACTAAAAATGCAAAAAAGCTTGCAAAAATTGCTCCTAATATATTTATATCTTTTATAGAAACCAAGAAATAATTAATAATAAATTTAATTACTATACTTAAAAAAGCTGTACTTAATACCAAATACACTTTATTAATACCTTGTAATATAATATTTTGAATTGCAGATATAGACATAAATATTAATACAACTGAACCATATTTCAATAACTCATATCCAGCTGTTGTATTAAATAGCATTAAGTATATTTCTTTACTTAACATAGATAACCCTACTGCTGCTGGTATAGTTATTAAATAAGTTATCTTAAAACTATACGCCATCTGAGCCTTTAATTCTTTTCTATTCCTTTGTGTATATGCTTGTATTATCTTAGGAAATATTGCAGCACTTAATGCTGTAACTAATGCAAAAGGTACATTTAATAATGTATTATAATACCCTAATACACCATATAACCTTGTTGATTCTATATTTGAAAATCCTGCTGCAAGTAATCTTGCTTTAACATTTATAGTATCAACAAGACTTCCTGCATTTTGCAATCCAGCTACCATTATTATTGGTACTCCGTAAAATAGAAGCTTCTTTAATATTTTTTTGTTACTTATATACTTTTCAGATTTATTTTCTATTTCAGCTTTTCCTTCATAGTCAAGTTTATCATACATTATTAATATGAATATTAAAGCTGCAATTGCTCCTATTGTAGTTCCTACTGTTCCACCTGCACTACCCCATTCAATACTAATTTGAATAAACACATATGCAAATATTAAACTTAATACTATATTAACTATTTGCTCAAGCACTTGAGATATCGCTAATGTTTTCATATCTTCTGTACCTTGCATATACCCCCTATATGTTGCTAATATACAACTAAAAAATACTGTAGGTGCTAAAAACCTTAATGATAAAGCTGCTTCAGCCCACTCAGTACCTTCAGCAATAACTCCAGCTAATGATATAAAAACTATAGTAATAATAGCTCCAATAATAGCTAAGTATGTTCTTGCAACTTTCATAGCTCTTAGAGCATCTTCATGATGCCCTTGAGCTCTTAGTTCTGATACAACCTTTGCAACTGCTGGTTGTGCCCCTAAACTAGTAATAGCTAATATAAAAACAAAATATGAATAACTTGCATTATATATTCCTATTCCATCTTGCCCTATAATAGCATTTAATAATGGTACATATGCCGCTGATAATATTTTAACTAGTATTCCTGCTACAGATAAGATAAGAAAACTACGACCCACTGACTTCTCTTCCATAACTTTCCCCTTTATACCCTCTTATATAGTAAATTTAAATACATCCTTCTTTATCTTCTTAAACATTGGTGGAAGTGATTCTGCTATTGTCTTATTTTTTAAATATTCTAGCTTTCCATCTGCTCCCTTAAATATAAGCTTATATGCGTAAAGGAATTGGTAATTCAATCCAAACTTATTATCAAAGAATGAATTTAACTTTCTATCTCCGTATTTAAAATCACCTATTATAGGATTTCCTAAGTGACTTAAATGAGCTCTAATTTGATGGCTTCTACCTGTAATAAGATCAATTTCAAGTAATGAATATGCTCCATTAGTTTGAACTGTTTTTACTTCCATAGAAATTTCTTTTGTATTAGGCTTCTTTTCATCATATACTTTTGATATGTTTTCATTTTCATTTTTTGAAATATAACCTTTATATATTCCATCTTTTATTTTTCCTTTAACTAAGGCATTATAATATTTTTTCACCTTACCTTCTCTTATCATCTCATTCATTGTTCTTAAGGACTCGAAATTTTTTCCGAATATAACAACACCTGAAGTATTTCTATCTAATCTATTACATGGTGCTGGTGTAAATGTTTTTTCCTTCTCTGGTAAATAATCACCTTTTCCATGTAAATACGATAATACATAGTCAGTAAGTGAAGCCTGCGCACCTTTTTGATCTGGATGAACTAAAACACCAGGCCATTTTTCAACAATTAATATATTGTCATCTTCATATGTAATCATAAGTCCACTATAATTTACTTTTATAAATGAATCTTCTTTCTTCTCTTGCTTACTTTGGATATATCTTATTTCAATAACATCCCCTAATTCTAGAGAATAATTTTCTTTCTTCTTTACTCCATTTACTCTTATATCACCTTTTCTTAATGCCTTAAATATAGCACTTAAAGGTACATCCTTTAAATATTTTCTCAAAAACTTATCTAGTCTTTGACCTGCCTCATTTGTTCCTATTTCAATTTTCAAAAAATCAACTCCTATATTATGTATATGAAACAACTCTTCTTTATTCAATCAGAGTTGTAAATTCATCTTGCTAAATCAAAGATTTAGAGATTCATTTATGAAACAACTCTTCTTTATTCAATCAGAGTTGTAAATTCATCTTTCTTGGACAATTTCTCATTATATTAGATTAATATTATTTTTTTAAGTTGTCAAATAATTCATGGCAACTTCACATTGAATTGCCACTCCAATAGGTAATGCATCTTCATCTATATCAAATAAACTATTATGTGCTGGATGTATTATTCCCTTTGCTTCATTTCTAATTCCTAGGAAATAAAATACTGATGGTACCTCATTTGCAAAATAAGCAAAACTTTCTACTCCTAATTTAGGATTTTTTTGTACTTTAACATTTTCAGCTCCTATAATGTTTTTTGCAGAATCCTCTAATATTTTCACCATATTATCATCATTGTATAAACATGGATATGATTCTTCTATTTCAATTTCTGCACTTCCCCTAAAAGTTGTACAAATCCCATTTACTATTTCCTTTAATCTTACTTTTGCAAATTCCCTATCTTCATTTGTCATAGTTCTTATTATTCCACCTAATTTTACTTCATTAGGTATTATATTTTGTGCTGTTCCTCCATGAATACTACCAATTGTTACAACTGTTGGATTAACAGGCTTTATCTCTCTACTAACTATACTTTGCAAAGATGTAACAACATGACTTGCCATAACTATTGGATCAATAGCTGTATCTGGATAAGCTCCATGTCCTCCAGATCCCTTTATTGTAATATTAAATGGGTTAGATGCAGCATTTACTGTCCCTCTTCTGACCATTATCATTCCTGCATCTAAAGTTTCTTCAACATGTAATCCACACATAACATCTACAGTTGGATTGGTTAAAACCCCTTCTTCTATCATTACTCTTGCTCCACCAGTAGTTTCTTCTGCAGGCTCAAATATCAATTTTACAATTCCATTAAATTTATCTTTATTTTTATTTAATAACTTTGCTACACCTAATAAAATCGTAGTATGTCCATCATGTCCACAAGCATGCATCTTTCCAGTAACCTTTGATGCATAACTACAACTTTTTTTATCCTGCATTGGTAATCCATCAATATCTGCCCTTAAACCTATTACCTTATTATTTTCACCTTCTTTAGTACCTTTTATAACACCACACACACCAGTACCAGCGAATTCTTTAAATTCTATACCTTCTCTTGTTAGAAAATCTTTTATAAATTTAGATGTATTAGTTTCCTCAAATCCTAATTCTGGATATTGATGCAAGGTCCTTCTTATTTCTATTAATTCATCTTTAATATTATTTGCTTCTATATTAAAATTTTTCATAAACTAAAAACTTCTCCCCAAAAAAATTTACAGGCTTATACTAAAAATATAAGCCTATTTAGATTAATTATATATTATGCATTCCTTTTATTCAATTAATTTGATAATGTATCTCACTTTTTTAATTTCATCTTAACATTTTTTCTAATTCGTATAGTCTAAATCTTTCTGGCTGTTGAAACTCTGCTCCTGATGCTCTTTTCTCTATAAGCTTTTTATACTCTTCAAATTGTGCATCCCCTAGCTTTTTTCTTATTACATTTAACTCACATTCTTGAATATATTCTCTCTCTTCTTGAGATAACACCATATATTTATTTAATTTTGAAATTATTTGATTCAAGTTTTCTTTCTCTTCTTCACTAATTAAATCATCATTTTTTTCAATAAATGCTTCTATTTTCTTACCTTCTTCAGGTGAAAAAGCAGATGTTGATTCTATAAAATTATTTAAACTTAAAGTAGTAATAATCACAAATAAAAGTATCTTTATATATTTTCCACACTTACGCATAATAAATCCACCTTTTACAAAAGATTTTATATCTTTATTATTACCCTTTTACAGAATATTAATTAATATTACTTAATTAATATTATTAAGTTATTCTCCATTAATACCCTCAAAGAAAAACTTCTATCTATATCACCTTTAAACTCTAATGTTATTTTATCTCCATCTATTGACTTTACTTTTCCATCACCATACTGTCTGTGATATAAAGCATCACCTTTCTTAATTCCGTAATCCACATTACTACTTTCCTCTTCTAATCCACTCTCAAAAACAAATCTTGATACATCACTAAACTTACCTCTTATAGTTTTTGGTGAAAATACATAAAGATTCTTAATAGCTCTTGTAATTGCAACATAGAAAAGTCTTCTTTCCTCTTCTAAATTATCTTCTATTGATGATTTATGTGGAATTGTTTCTTCTACACAGTTAATAATAAATACATTTTTAAACTCCATTCCCTTTACACCGTGTATTGTACTAAGAATTACACCATCCTGAACTACTTTGCTTTTCTCTATCTCTTCTTTAACATTATCTACATGTGTTAAAAATTCTGATATATTTCTAAATCCTTCTATTGCTCCTTTAAACTCTTCTAAAACATCTTCTAAATCACTAAAATTTTGATTAAATTTACTTGAATATTCTCTTAGATAATCAATATATCCTAGCGAAGATATTATGTATTGTACGGCACTTCCTAATGAAATCTTATTCAGATATGCAATATCTCTCTTTAAATCATCTAATTTTTTTGCTTGAAATGGTGCTATATCACTTTTATCTATAAGAATGTCAAATACATTCTTATACTCACTATATTTTGCTACATAACTTAAATTGCCTTTACTAATATATCTAAATGGTTTATTTATTATAAAATTAAAAGCCTCTCTATTATAAGGATCTATTGATAATATTAAATAATTTATTATATCTTTACATATAAAATGCTCAAAAAAATTATATCCCTTATCTAATAAAACAAAGGGAATTTTTCTTCTTGTAAAAGTATCTATCAAACTTCTTGCTTCCATATTAGTTCTATATAATATGGCATTATTGCTATATTCCTCACCGACAAAACTTTTAATTATATTTACAATTTCTTCACCTTGTAAAAATTCATTATATGGTTTTATAAATTTTACAATTCCTTTTCCGGACTCAAATGATAATATCTCCTTATTATTTCTACCTAGATTATTGGAAATTAGCTTTTTAGATATATCAATTATATTCTTTTTACTTCTATAATTTGTTGACAAATATACCTTTTCACCATTAATAAAAGATTTATCAAATTCAACCATATATTCAGGTTTAGAACCTCTAAATGAATATATACATTGATCCTCATCTCCTACAGCAAATAGTTCATTTCCATCATTTATCATTTTTAAAAACTCTATTTGTAATTCGTCACAATCTTGAAACTCATCCACTAGAACATACTTAAACAAGCTCTTATATTTACTTAGTATATTAGAATTGCTTTTGAATAAATATAATACTCTTACAGATAAATCATCAAAATCCCAAAGTTTTTCTTTTTCTTTTTGTTTTTCATATTGCTCATAACATTCTTTAAAAATATCCATAGATATTGATGGTGAAAATTCCTGTAATTTTCCTAATGATGTTTTAAACAATGATATATTATTTAAGACATCTCTAACTTTATCATCATTTACATCATCAAAATACTTTCCTAATACACCTTTTACTATTCCATGACCCTTGCCACTATCTATTATTTTTATATCAAAGCCTTCTCTAAGCAAAATTTTGTAAAATAATCCATGAAAAGTTCCAAAAAAAGGGGCTATGTCCTTTTTAAAAATATTTTTATATCGTAATTTCATATTTTCAGCAGCCGCTCTAGTGAATGTTATAACAATTATATTTCCAACTTTTACCTTTCTTTCCTCAATAAGATGATTGACCCTATTTATTATAACAGTTGTTTTTCCACTTCCTGGAGCTGCTACTACCAATGTATTTTTACCTTTAATATTAATTGCTTTCATTTGGTAATTATCTAATGCTATCTTCATATGTTCTCCTTAAATTTAATAATACTTTAATTATTACCACTATTATAATATAAATAACTATATTGTAATAATTTATATATAGATGTACAATATTCTTAGGTATTTTTCAATAAAGGAGATAAAAATGGAAAATTTAATGAGATTTGACGTTACTAATGAAAGAAATCTTACAATGCTTGTAGATTTTTATGAATTAACAATGGCTAATGGATATTTTAATAAGGGAGTACAAGATAGAATTGCTTACTTTGATATGTACTTCAGAAGAGTACCTGATGGCGGTGGATACTGTATCATGGCTGGAGTTGATCAACTTATTCAATATTTAAATAATTTATCATTTACTGAAGGTGATATTAAGTATTTAGAGGAAAAAAACATTTTTTCAGAAGAGTTTTTAGATTACTTAAGAAACTTTAAGTTCGAATGTGATGTTTGGGCTATTCCTGAAGGAAATCCTGTTTTCCCTAATCAACCTTTAGTAACAGTTAGAGGTCCTGTTGTACAAGCTCAATTTATCGAAACAATGATACTTTTAACTATAAATCATCAAACATTAATAGCTACCAAAGCAAATAGAATTTGTAGAGCAGCTAATGGTAGAACTGTTATGGAATTTGGTTCAAGACGTGCACAAGGTTATGACGGTGCTATATATGGTGCAAGAGCTTCTATAATAGGTGGTTGTGATTCTACTGCTTGTACAATTGCCGATAAATACTTTAATGTTCCTGCAGTTGGTACAATGGCCCATAGTTGGGTTCAACTATTTGATACTGAATATGAAGCTTTTGAAGCTTGGGCTAAAGCATATCCTGACAATTGCTCTTTATTAATTGATACTTATAATGTACTTAAATCTGGATTACCTAACGCTATCAAAGTTTTTGATGAAGTTCTAACACCACTTGGAAAAAGACCAAAAGGAATAAGAATCGATTCTGGAGATATAACATATTTAACTAAAAAATGTAGAAAAATACTTGATGCGGCTGGTTATAGCGATTGTAAAATAATAGTATCTAATTCTTTAGACGAGCATATAATAAGAGATGTTTTATCTCAAGGTGCTTGTATTGATGCCTTTGGAGTTGGTGAAAGATTAATAACTGCAAAATCTGAACCTGTGTTTGGTGGCGTTTATAAACTTGTAGCTATCGAAAAAGATTCTAAAATTATTCCTAAAATAAAGATTAGTGAAAATAGCGAAAAAATTACTAATCCTGGTTTCAAAAAGATATATAGATTATTCGATAAAAATGACAATACTGCAATAGCTGATGTTATTTCTCTAAATAATGAAAAAATAGATGAAAATTCTGAACTTGAAATTTTCCATCCAGTTCACACATGGAAAAGAAAAAAAATAAATAATTTCTATGCAAAAGAATTATTAGTTAAAATTTTCGAAAAGGGTGAACAAGTCTACTCTTCACCTTCAGTATTAGAAATCAAGGAATTTTCTAAACAAGAAACATCTAAATTATGGCCTGAAATTTTAAGATTTGAAAATCCTCATACTTATTATGTGGACCTTTCGCAAGAGCTTTGGAATTTAAAACAAGAGCTTTTAATGGAAAAAGATCACTAAAAAATTTAATAGTCACTGATTCTTTGTTTCAGTGACTATTATACTTACTCATCTTTATATCCAACATATGCTGGAATTATATAATCCAAATTTGTATCTTGTGAATACATAAAATCATCATCAATAATTTCTTTGAAAACAACTTTCTCTCCTACTAAATGCTCAACAAAAGGGCAAATTTCATTGTGATTTTTAGCCGGACTCATTGGACATTCATTACTACAACTTATCTTCTCCTTCTTACTTGACCAAAATGGACATTTACTCATAACCCATACCCCCACTTTATCTGAAAACGAAATCATAAGCCTATTATATACTATTTTTATACATAATTAAACCCTTATCCCATTTTTGCAATGTTTTATACTATTTATTTATAATATAACATATTTTTTCATTAAATCAATATTTTTATATTTTTTTTGATAAAAAAATATCAATTTCCTCATAGAAGAAATTGATATCCTAAAACTATATATTCTATTTTTTAATAGCAGAGTTTTTAACAACTGATATTTTTATTATTTCATTTTGGAATGCTTTCAATAAAGCTTTTTCTAAAACTTTTTGTTGATCAAAGTTTTCGATATCTCTACATTCGGCAAAAACTTTATTTAATTCACCATCAACATTAGTATATGTTAATGTAACATACGGCTTATCATATTCAACCTTTACTATTTTTAATCCCCAAGAAATTTGAGCATAATCACCCTCAAGCGTTAACTTAGTTAAAGATTTTAATTTTTCATTTTCAGCATTTGGATCATTAATTATTAATAACTCATCGCCAACTTTATATTTTGCCATATAATTTCTCCTCCTTAATATCTACAGTAATTACAAATTATATTTTATGCAACTCATATAATAAATATGTAATTCTTACTCTTCTTATAAAATATCATAATTTGTATAAATTTACAATGAAATATTTCTGAATTTTCTTTCTTAATTGATAAATATTATTGACAGATAATTATAATTTTTAATATAATATTATTAAATAAATATAGGAAGGTGTACCTTATGGACGATATAATTCTAACTTTTAAAGAAAAAAAACTAAAATTAACACCTCAAAGATTAGCAGTTTACCAATATCTAAAAAGTACTAGTGAACATCCTTCTGCCGAAACTATTTATAAAGCTTTACAACCAAATTATCCTACTATGAGTCTTGCAACGGTATATAAAACTTTAAAAACTTTAGTAGAAATTGGTCTTATACAAGAAATCAACATCGGTGAAGGTAACTTCAGATATGATGGAAATTGCAGCGAACATGGTCATATTCAATGTATTAACTGTGGTAAAGTAGACGATTTACATGATATGGATTTCTCTCCTCTAAATAAGATGGTTGAGGAAAACACACATTATAAAGTTAAATGGAATAAACTTTTCTTTTATGGTCTATGTAAAGATTGTCAGTAGAATCCTCTACTGGCTTTTTTTATTTTATAGAAGTATTTATTATATAGTACCTTCATATACTTAACTGAGGTGATACTATGTTCAATTTTATAACAGTAAAAAAGAATACTTTTATAGCTTTCATTATAATAATTTTTATAATATGTGTAAGTATAACAACTATAATTAATACATATTCCAAAAACACAGAAACTCTATCTAATAAATCTTTGGAAAACAATAAGGAATATGACTTTGATTCCGATGGTGAAAATGATCAATTAACAATTATCTCAACTAATTCGACCTACTCAATAAAAATCAAAAATTCTATTGGTGAAATATTATTAAAGAGCAATGAATTTGATTACTCTTTACTAGATATAACTTCTTCTTGCAATATAAATATTTCCTACATAGATTTAAATCGAAATAAAATTCCTGAACTAATTATTAGCGGTTTTAAAAATAACAAGCCTACTTTTTATATATTCCAATGGAAAGATAACACTTTTCAAGAAGTTCTTTTTTCGCAAAATAATATTTTAGGAATTTTAGATTATAACAATTCAAGAACCCCCAAAATATATATAACTAATTCAACTACTGGTGATAAAGGTACTAATGGATATATATTAAATGCTAATTCAATAAAAGATATTACATTTAGCAATCCAACAATCCCATCCTTAGGTAACATTCAAACACTTATTAACCTTATTGAAGCTGATTATGAACTAGACGATGCTCCAGATATATTTACTGCATATATTCCAAGCGAAGAACTAGGAATCCTATGGAATTTAGATAAATCTACTTATCGCTATTCTTTTCAAAAAGGTTATTTCTATGATATATCATGGGATGATTCAGGAAGAGCAACTTCAATATATTGGATACTTTCATTTGAAAAAGTTAATTTTATTGATTCAGACAGCAGCCCTAAAGAGCTTACTATGTATGTAAAAGCAGAACTAGAGGAATCAGATGAATATAAAATATCTTCCATAATAAAAAACTAAATAAAAGGCCGCTAAAAAAGCGGCCTAAAAGGGGGATGGGGGGGTTTAGCTTCAATGAAGATTTCTCTTCATTAGCTATAGGAGAATACTCTCCGGTACAGTAATAGTATTAACCTTTCTGCCGATTTTATTCATATATTACTACTAATAATATTAATCATCAAAAGCCCCATCATTATACATCAAAATAATCTTATCTATAAAAGCTCCTCTTTCTCCATTTACAATACTTCTAATAGCCTTTAACATTTGCATATTCTCATCATTCCTATCAATATTCTCATCTAAAATACTATTGTTAACACTCTTAGTTTCTTCCTCTTGATCTTTATGGTCCACTTCTTTATTCACATTGCTATTATTACTACTTTGATTCATAGAAGTTGCCATTGGATTCATATTTCCCATTATATTTCCTAAATTTAAATTATTAAAATCAAATCCTTGTGTATTCATAGATTGCAACAAACTATTTATTTGACTCATATCTATATTTCCGAACATACTGCTTAATAATTGATTAGGATTTATTCCAAATGGTCCATTATTATATGTTTGTCTATTATTCATAGTATTATTGGCATTATTAATATTTGCATTATTTCTATTTTCACTTGCAACTTCACGCCTAGTATTGCCTCTGCTCTTATGCTTACGCTTGGACATATAGCTTCCTCCAATTAATTTCTTTATTCCATTATATGTAATTAAATAATATATGTTTATAAATTAAGACATTTTTTTGGAGGGTCATAAGACCCTCCATCCTCTTAACTAGCAGCAACAGTTACTTTCACAGCAGCAATTGTTTCCTACATTTCCTGCATTACCATATCCTCCAAATAGGCTACCATAGGATCCACCACATAGTAAGAATAATAAGATTATTAAATATGAACAGTTGTTATTAAGAAGTCCTGAACCACAAGCAATTAGTAAGAATATAATTGGTGCTACACAATTGTTTAATCCACCAAATATATTTCCACAGCATCCACCATTATTTGCTACAGCATTATTGCAGCAGCAAGGTTCACAACAAGGTTCACAACAACATTTATTGTGTTTTTTCTTTGACATAACTATTCCTCCTTCCTACTAAATTATATTAGGTTACCACAAGATGCGAAATTGTTACCGCAAGATCCGAAATTGTTACCACATCCGAAGCTACCATTACATAAGAATAGGATAACTAGTAAGAATAAATATCCTCCACCACAATTTCCTAATCCACCAAAGAAACCATTATTTCCATAGTTTCCAGAATTTCCACAACAGCAGTTGTTATTTGTGTTACAGCAACATCCTGAATTTCCAGCATATCCTGCATTTCCACCTTGTCCAGCATAGAATAAAATTAATAATATCCATATCCAACTTCCAAAGCCACATCCACAGCCGCAATTATTGAAGCCTCCAAAGCAGTTACAGCTTGAATCAGTTGGAGGACAGCTTGGACATTCAATGTCATTTAATTCATCAATCATCTCATGCATACTAGGCATATTAACATTCCTCCTAAGAATTTGATTTTTTTTGTTTTTATACTATATACTATTCTTCTCAATGTTATTTGACACTATTTTTATCTTTATAATGATATTTTCTCTTAAAATTTATTAATTTTATTTTTCATGTCTCCCTAACATTTTCCCCTCTCTACTAATTATTCTAAACCTATCGTAAATGTGATAAATATTAGCAAAATAAAATAGCTACCCATATCTAGGTAGCTATTTTACTAAACTTGAGCTTCTTCTGATAAATCTTCAAATATATTATTTATTAATTCATCTTTACCTTTTTTATTTAAAGATGAGAAGAAATAAAACTTATCAGTACTTCCAAGTCCTAATGTTTCCTTTATTAATTTTCTACTTTTAGCAAGCTCATTATTAGAAAGCTTATCACTCTTTGTGGCGATTACTATACAATCATAATCAAAATGTTTAATCCATTCATACATCATAATATCATCTGCTGTAGGCTTATGTCTTGAGTCAACTAATAGTATAACCCTCTTTAACTCCTCTCTATCTGTCAGATACATTTCTATAGTTTTTCCCCAACTTTCCTTTTCCTTTTTAGACACCTTAGCATATCCATATCCAGGTAAATCTACTAGATAAAAATCATCATTTATCAAGAAAAAGTTTATAAGTCTTGTCTTACCAGGTGTTTGAGATACCTTAGCAAGTTTTCTTCTGTTTGTTAAAGCGTTTATTATAGAACTCTTACCTACATTAGATCTTCCAACGAAGGCAATTTCATTTCTACCGTCAATTGGATATTGATTTCTCTTAACAGCAGATATAATAAACTCAGATTTTTTAATTATCACTTTTATCAACTCCGATTAATGCATTTTTTAATACCTCTTCAACATTATCAGCAAATATTAAATTTAACTTACCTTTAATTGATGATGGTATTTCATCTACATTCTTTTTATTTTCTTTTGGTAAAATAATAGTATCAATCCCTATTCTATGTGCAGCTAAACACTTTTCTTTAACACCGCCTATAGCTAATACTCTTCCTGTTAAAGTAACTTCTCCAGTCATAGCTATATTTCCTCTCACCTGCTTTTTAGATAAAGCAGATACTAATGCTGTAACTAATGTTACCCCCGCTGAAGGACCATCCTTTGGTACTGCTCCTTCTGGTACATGAATATGAATATCATTTTTCTTATAAAAATCAACTGGTATATCATATTTATCACTATTAGCTCTTACATAACTATAAGCAGCCTTAGCTGATTCTTGCATTACTGAACCTAATTGACCTGTTAATTCAAGTTTTCCATTTCCTTTCATAACAGCTACTTCAACTGGTAATGTATCTCCACCATACGCTGTCCAAGCAAGCCCAGTAACAACTCCAACTTTATCTTTTTTCTCTTCATTTTCGAATTTAAATACAACAGGTCCTAGATATTTCTCTAGCTTATTTGATGAAACTGTTAAACTTTTCTTTTTAGTTTTAATTAATTCAGTAATAGCTTTTCTAATTACCTTATTAATTTGTCTTTCTAAAGTTCTAACACCAGATTCTCTAGTATACCCATTTACTATTTCTTTTATAGTATTATCTGAAATTTTTATTGTTTTTTCATCAATTCCATACTCTTCCATAGCTCTCTTAATTAAATGATTTTTTGCAATATGGAACTTCTCTTCATAAGTATATCCTGAAACCTGAATTATTTCCATTCTATCAAGCAATGCTCTAGGAATAGTATCTAATGAATTTGCAGTAGTAATGAAAAGAACATTAGATAAATCAATAGGAACTTCCATATAGGCATCTCTAAAAGTTTTATTTTGATTTTGATCTAAAACTTCTAATAAGGCATCAGCTGGATTACCTTTATAGTCTGCACTTAATTTATCAATTTCATCTAATAAAATCAATGGATTATTTACTTTAGCTTCCTTTAAAGCGTAAACTAGTCTTCCTGGCATTGCACCAATATAAGTTCTTCTATGACCTCTTATTTCAGCTTCATCACGAATTCCACCTAGAGAAATTCTTACAAATTTTTTATTCAAAGATTTAGCTACTGATTTAGCTATAGAACTCTTACCTACCCCTGGAGGCCCAACTAAACATAAAATAGGGCCCTTTAAAGACTTAGTATATTGTTTGACTGCTAAATACTCTAAAATTCTTTCTTTAACTTCTTCTAATCCATAATGATCTTCATTAAGTACCATTGAAGCTTTTTCTATATCAAAGGAATCCTTAGTAGACTTATTCCAAGGTAGTGCAACCATCCAATCTAAGTAACTTCTAATGTTATTTCCATCACTTGAATTAGATGATTTCAATCTTGATAACTCGTATTCTGCTTTTTCCTTCACTTCTTTTGGCATTTTAAGCTTCTTTAATTGATTACTGTATTTATTGAACTCTCTCTTTTCTTCATCTTCTCCAAGCTCTTCTTGAATAGCCTTAATTTGTTCTCTTAGAAAATATTCCTTATTACTTTTATCAAGCTTACTTTTTACCTTGTTACCTATCTCTTTTTCTATTTCAACTATTTGTATTTCTTCATCAATAAAAACAAGTAATTTTTCTATTCTTTCATGAACATCAATAGTTTCTAATATTAACTGCTTCTTTTCATCCTCTAACTGTATATATGCAGCAATTAAATCTGTAACTTTTCCTAAATTTTTCTCCTGATCCATCATTTGAAGAACTTTACTATCGTCACCTTCTGTTGCATGTATATATGCTGCGAATGCTTTACCAAGTTGATTTCTAAATGCTAAATCTTCATTAGTTTCAACATTTTTTTCAGCTTCTGATATTTTTTCAACAACCCCTCTTAAGTGATTATCCTTTTCCTCAAATTCTAATAATCTAGCTCTCTCTATACCTTCAACTAAAACTCTTGTAGTTCCTTTTGGAAGTTTAAGTATTTGTTTTATTTTGCATATAGTTCCTATTGAGTACATGTCCTCTTTTTCAGTTGGTAACTCAACCTCAGGATCTTTTTGCGTAACTAAAAATATTTTACCCTCTTGTAACATTGCTTCTTCAAGTGAAGCAATAGACTTTTCTCTACCAATATCAAAATGTATAATCATATTGGGAAAAATAGTAATACCCCTAAGAGGAATTAACGGTAATAAAATTGAATCTGTATTCATTTTCCCCCTCCATTCTAAATATCATCTTATTAATACATTTAACTTTTCTATTATACACATAAACACGCTTTTTTTCAACTTTATACTCAAAATAACTAAACTGTTCGTTAGAGCTTGAATGCCGTGATGACGAAAATTAATGATATTCCCTACAGAAATTGTGTAAATTTCG
>UQQU01000034.1 GCA_900543325.1 uncultured Clostridium sp.
CTTGACTTTTAATCAAGGTGTCCGGGGTTCGATTCCCCGGTAAGCCACCAAAAAAAAGAAACTCTAATGAGTTTCTTTTTTTGTTTCTAATAAAATAGTTAATTTAAAAAAGCTTTTATTTATAATATTGACCAATAAAATTTAAAATTCATACTATATTATGAATTGCTTTTTTAGGAGTTAAGGTGAAGAATAGGGGCTATGACGGAAAAGATAATGATGAAAAAGAGAAAATAGTTAAATATATTATAAATCTTGAAGTTAGCTTAGGAAATATGGAAAAGGTGGGAGTTGCTTTTTTGGTAGCAGGTTATTCAAATTATATATATGCTGCCAATTTAGATATATTAGATGCACAAGATAGAAATAATACAGGGGAAACTTCTGAGGCAGCATTTTTATTTAGTCAAAAATTAGTTTTACTAGGATATATATTGCTATGGATAGTTGCATCAGAAAGGGTATATGCAAAAGAGTTGAGTAATACTTATAGAGGAGAAGATAATGATTTAGTTGCCTATCAAAATGTTGCTAATTCATATTTAATAAGTGTATTTGCTAATTTATTGAGATTAGAAGCCTTTAATAAATTAAATGAGGATGAAATACAAGAACAAAAAAATGAAGAAGAGGATAAAGAAAAAAATGGTAAAAGTTAGATGAAGAATAAAATTAATGCCTGTATCATAGGATACAGGCATTAATTTTATTCTTCATCTTGAAGAGCATCATATCCTTCTTCATTAGTTCTAATTTTTATTACATTTTCTACATCTTGAACGAAAATCTTACCATCACCGATTTTACCTGTATATAAAGCTTTTTTAATTACTTTAACTAATGTATCTACAGGAATCTTACATACGACAATTTCTACTTTTAATTGAGGTAATAAAGTAACTTCTAAAGGGACACCTCTATAGAAATCAGTAGAACCTTTTTGCATTCCATATCCTAAAACGTTAGTTACAGTCATACCGGTAATACCTAATTTATCTAAGGCTAATTTTAATCTCTCAAATCTATCTTGCTTAGTTAAGATAACAACTTTGGTAAATTTAGCATCTGATTTAGATGTGTTGTAAACCACTGGTATTGTGTCTGTATTGTCCACTGGAATATTATCAGGTACAGTAGATGCAGAACCTTCAGCTAATGCCATATTAGCAAAAGGTGATGTTATAGGCATAAAGTCAGCATAACTACTTTCAAGACCATGTTCTTTCTTATCAAGACCTTCAAGTTCTTCTTCAGTAGAGACACGAAGACCAACAGTGTGTTTAATTGCTAGGAATACAATAGTCATAGTAACTGCAACCCAAGCTATAACACATAAAACACCAAGTAGTTGAGTACCTAAGAATTTAAATCCTCCACCATAAAATAATCCGCCATCAACAGCAAAGAATCCAGTTAATATAGTACCAAGGGCACCACATGCACCATGTACAGATATTGCACCAACAGGATCGTCTATTTTAAGTTTCTTTTCTATAAATTCAACAGCAAATACAACAGCAATACCAGCGATAAGTCCTATAAAGAAAGCACCAAAAGGATTAACCATATCACAGCCAGCTGTAATAGCAACGAGTCCAGCTAATGAACCATTTAAAGTCATAGAAACATCAGGCTTTTTATATCTAAGCCAAGTTATTATCATAACTGCTACAGTAGCTGTTGCTGCGGCTATGTTAGTAGTCATGAAGATAGTACTTGCAGATAATATTGAATCATCGCCTGTCATTGAAACAGTAGAACAACCATTAAATCCAAACCAAGCAAACCAAAGAATAAATACTCCTAAGGCACCTAAAGTTAAGCTATGACCAGGTATAGCATGAGCAGTTCCATCCTTTGAATATTTTCCAATACGAGGACCTAAAATTTTAGCACCAATTAAAGCTGCAACACCACCAACCATATGAACTGCAGTAGAACCAGCAAAATCATGGAATCCCATTTGTGATAAGAATCCACCACCCCAAATCCAGTGTCCAGAGATAGGATAAATAAATGCACTAATTATTAGACTATAGATACAATAAGATGAGAACTTAGTTCTTTCTGCCATGGCTCCAGAAACTATAGTGGCAGCAGTGGCACAGAAAACAGTTTGGAATATAACAAAAGCAAATGTTGGAATTGAACTACTGTAGTCACCTTGTATGAAGAGGTCTATTCCACCTATGATAGAGCCATCACCTGCAAACATAAGTCCAAAACCAATAAACCAAAACACAACAGTACCTATGGCAAAATCCATTAAATTTTTCATTATTATATTTCCTGCATTTTTAGCTCTGGTAAATCCTGTTTCTACCATTGCAAATCCTGCTTGCATGAAAAATACTAGTGCTGCTCCAAGTAAAGTCCAAATTGTGTCTAATGCTGAATACATAAATATCCCCCCTAAAATAGTTAGAAGTTAGGAATTAGGAGTTAAGTTAATAATATAGTTAATAATAGCTTATTTTTATTATAGCTCCGAAGTAATTCCAGAAACTTATAACTTTTATTAAATTAATATTTTTATAAAAACAAGTGGCGTATACTTTACAAGAGATATTAAATCCTTAATGTAAAGTACACGCCATTGTGTAGTAGACTATTTAATTGACACTAAATAAAAGTTCTCCATAGGTAGGAAGAGGCCAGTGATCCTTACCTATTAATGTTTCAAGTTCATCAACTACTCCGCGTAAGTGTTGCATATTGATAAATATTGATTCTCTATAATATTTTGCACTTTCAAGTAAATCAGAATGATTCTTTGCATTTAATACAGATGTTTCTAAAGTATCAAGTTTTGCATAAAGGTAATTACCTAATCTTGATAGATTATGAAGTAATTTTTCTTCTAATTCACATTGAAGTGTAGGAATAAGTTGTTTTTTACTATTTGCTATTTCTGCAATTTCACCTTGATAACTTAAAACAGAAGGAATTATATATTTTTTAACCATATCAATCATAGTTAAAGCTTCTATATGAATAGTTTTACAGTAGTTTTCCATTAAAATTTCATATCTTGAATATAATTCGCTTTCAGAGAATACATGATGTTTAGTAAATAATTCGATATTTTTACTATGAATGAAATAAGGAAGAGCATCTGGAGTAGTTTTTAGGTTTAATAAACCTCTCTTTTCTGCTTCTTCTATCCAATCATCTGAGTAATTATTTCCATTAAATATAATTCTCTTATGATCTCTTATTGTATTTTTGATAAGAGTATTTAAATCTTCATCAAAGTTATTACTCTTTTCTAAAGTATCTGCAAATTGTCTTAATTCTTCAGCAACGATAGTATTTAAAATAATGTTTGGACCTGCAATTGAGAATGTAGAACCAAGCATTCTAAATTCGAACTTGTTTCCTGTAAATGCGAATGGTGAAGTTCTATTTCTATCAGTAGTATCTTTAAAGAACTTAGGTAATACACGAACACCAATTTCCATTTCACTCTTACCTTTATCTATATAGTTTGTACCATTTTCGATTGCTGTAATTATATCTGTTAATTCATCTCCAAGGAACATAGAAACTATAGCTGGAGGGGCTTCATTAGCACCTAATCTATGGTCATTTCCTGCACTTGCAACAGAAACACGTAGTAAATCTTGATAATCATCAACAGCTTTAATAACTGCTGATAAGAATAGCAAGAATTGTGCATTTTCAGATGGAGTATCGCCAGGCTCTAAAAGATTAACTCCTGTATCTGTAGAAATTGACCAGTTATTATGCTTACCACTACCATTTACACCAGCAAATGGTTTTTCGTGAAGTAAGCATGCTAAACCATGTTTATTAGCTATAGACTTCATAAGTTCCATTGTAAGTTGGTTATGATCTGTAGCTATATTAGTTGTAGTAAATATAGGTGCAAGCTCATGTTGTGCTGGAGCAACTTCGTTATGCTTAGTTTTAGCTAGTACACCAAGCTTCCAAAGTTCTTCTTCAAGTTCTTTCATATAAGCTGAAACTCTAGGTTTAATAGTACCGAAGTAGTGATCTTCCATTTCTTGACCTTTTGGAGGTCTTGCACCAAATAAAGTTCTACCACAGAAAACTAAATCAGGTCTTTTTTCATACATTTCTTTATCAACAAGAAAATATTCTTGCTCAGGACCAACGGTAGTAATAACTTTTTTAACCTCATCTTTTCCAAAAAGCTTTAATATACGTAAGGCTTGTTTATTTAAAGCTTGCATTGAACGTAAAACTGGAGTTTTCTTATCTAAGGCTTCTCCACTATATGAACAGAAGGCAGTAGGTATACATAAAGTACCATCCTTTATAAATGCATAAGAAGTTGGATCCCAAGCAGTATATCCTCTAGCTTCAAAAGTAGCTCTAAGTCCTCCAGATGGGAAACTTGAGGCATCGGGCTCACCTTGAACAAGTTCTTTTCCAGAAAACTCCATTATTATTTTTCCGTCTTTGTCAGGAGAAATAAAACTATCATGTTTTTCGGCAGTAACTCCAGTCATAGGTTGGAACCAGTGAGTATAGTGGGTAGCTCCTTTTTCTATAGCCCAATCTTTCATTGCATTTGCAACAACATTGGCAACTTCTAAATCAAGATGTTTACCAGCTTGAATAGTATTTCTCAATGCCTTATAAGTCTCTTTAGGTAATCTTGCTTTCATAACAGTATCATTAAAAACTAAACTTCCAAATAGATTCGGTATATTTTTCATAATTAATAACCCCCTTTAAAATGAAAAAAGGCACCGTGGACATTTTAATAGTCCACAGCGCCTTTGCTGTTTATGTAAGTATTATATGCCTAAAATTTGAAAATGTAAATAGTTTTTTTAAAAAAAGTAAAAATACTTTAAAATGTTAAATATTGATAAAAGAGTGATTATGTTGTATAATGTTAAAAATGAACAAAGGCGTTCATCAAATATTTTTTAGAAGTATCAATTAATCATAAGATAAAATATTCTTATGATTAACTATAGACTCAAAAAAATTATTTGATGAGCGCCTTTTTAAGATATTAAGATATTTTTAATATAGTTAGAATATATATATAAATAAGAATTATGCTATTAATGCAAATGCAAAAACATTACAAAATATTATATATTTTAATTAACAGGGGGAAGAGATATGACATATGCAGTTAGAGAAGTATTACAGTTTATTAAAGAAAATGATGTTAAGTTTATACGTTTAGCTTTTTGTGATCTTTTTGGAACTCAAAAGAATATTTCAATTATGCCAAATGAATTGGAAAGAGCTTTTAAAGAAGGTGTTTCTTTTGATGCATCAGCAATTAAAGGATTTGCAGATGTTTCTAAATCAGATTTATTATTATTTCCTGATCCAAGTACTTTGAGTGTATTACCTTGGAGGCCACAGCAGGGAAGAGTTGTTAGGTTTTTTTGTGATATAAGAACACCGGAAAAAGAAAAATTTATTTATGATAGTAGAGATATATTAAGAAATATGATTAAAAAGTGTATGGCAAAGGGATACACACCTTATATAGGAACTGAATGTGAATTTTATTTATTTAAGACCGATGAGGACGGGGAGCCTACTATGGTAACCCATGACAAAGGTGGTTATTTGGATATAGCACCTATAGATAAGGGAGAAAACATAAGAAGAGAGATATGTCTATGTTTAGAGGAAATGGGTATAAGTCCAGAAAGTTCTCATCATGAACAGGGGCCAGGGCAAAATGAGATAGATTTTAAGTATAGTGACTCTCTTACAGCTGCTGATAATTTTATAACATTTAAATCAGTTGTAAAGGCCATAGCAACAAGAAATGGACTTTTTGCTTCTTTTATGCCAAAGCCAATAGCAGATAATAGTGGAAATGGACTTCATATAAATTTATCATTATCAAAAAATGGAACTAATATATTTGAAAATAATAATAAGTGGGAGCAAGAAAATGTTCAAAGCTTTATAGCAGGAATACTAAGTAAAGCAAAAGAAATAACTGCATTTTTAAATCCTTTAGTTAATTCATATGATAGATTTGGAAAGTTTGAAGCACCTAAATATATATCATGGTCTCATCAAAATCGCTCTCAATTAATCAGAATACCAGCGGCAACTGGAGAAAAGACAAGAATAGAATTAAGATCTCCAGATTCAGCTATAAATCCATATATTGCTTTTTCTTTAATTATAGGAGCTGGACTTTATGGAATTGAAAATTCAATTAAATTGCCAGAGGCAATAAATGAAAATTTATATACTGCAAGTGAGGAAATACTAAGTAATATAGACACATTACCAGAAAGTCTTGAAGAGGCATTAAATATTGCTAAAAATAGTGAGTTTATAAAAGAAATAATAGGAGAAGAAGTATTAGATAGATATATTGAGTTAAAAGAGATTGAGCTTAGAGAGAATTTAAATGCGAATGATAAAGAAATGGTAAAAAGAAAATATTTTGAATATATATAAAATATTTAGAAGAAGTATAGTTTAGTTAGGAGATATAGTTTATAAATTTAAAGTTAAATAGAGTGAGGTGCTATATAAGTTTTAATAATAATTCCTAACTTATAGCTATAGTAATGGGGGCGATTTATTGGATAACATTTTAATAGTATCGAGCAGTAAAAAGGGAATAGCTTTTTTTACTGAAGTGCTCTCTCAAAACTCCTATGGAGATATTATTACAGCGACAAATGGTGGAGAAGCTAGAAGACTTTTAATCGAAAGAGATTTTGATTTATGTATTATAAATGCGCCATTAGTAGATGAATTTGGGGAGGAGTTTGCAAGAAATATAGTATCGACAGGAATAGGTCAAGCTATCTTAATTGTTAAAGCTGATATATATGATGAGGTAAGCGAAAAAGTTGAGAGCGATGGTGTAATTACTATAGCAAAACCTATGAATAGAACTATATTTTGGAGTGCACTGAAATTAGCTAATGCAACTTATAATAAAATGTGCCAATTAAAGAAAGAGAATAATAAGTTGTTACAAAAAATTGAAGATATTAGGATGATAGATAGAGCTAAGTGTATTTTAATACAATATTTAAATATGACTGAAGCTGAGGCACATAGATATATAGAAAAACAAGCTATGGATATGAGATCTACAAAAAGAATTATTGCAGAAGGAATATTGAGGACGTATGAAAATTAACTTGAAGGCAGTAGAGTGGTTATTATTAACCTATCTACTGCTTTTTATTATAAAATTTGAGATGTTTTTAAGAGGTGTTTTTTTTGTATAATTAGATTAGTGGAGAAAAATATTAAGTTTATTAATATAAAAAAATAGATTAAATTCAAACGCAGGAGTGATTGTATGTTAATTTCAGTTAATGAAAATGACTTTAAGAATAAAGTTGATATTAGATTTAATAATATTACTGAAGGGATTAATAGGTTTGAAAAGCAAATCTTAGAGTCCGATAAGTCAGAGGATTTTCAGAAAAGTATAATTAATTTTTTACAGGAAGCAGTGAAGTTAAATGGAGTAGAAAATTCCTATGTTGATTTTTACTATAATACATTAGGGGAAGAGGAGAAAAGTCGTTTTAAAGAGCTTTTAAACTCAGAAGACAAAGAGTTTATAAAAGAATTTGAATATGAGAATAGTGAAGGTGGAATTTATTATAATCTAACTTTAGAAAGTATTCCTTTTATAGCTAGAATAACAACTAAAGAAATATTATTTTCTACTATATATTTTGCAAAAGAGCCTTTTACTATATGGGGAAATTACAATGAAAAATTTCCAGTGTTCTACAAGGAGGAGTGTATATTTAATAAATATAAAAATATAGCTAAAATATTTAACCTAAAAATGACATAAAAGAAGAATCTTCACTATATATTGGGGATAAAATATAAATACTTTTGAAATTATGGAAAAAAAAGGTTGAAGAAAAAGTTTAAAAATAGTAAAATGTAAATAATATCATAATTTTGAATTAATACTTTATATTTCAAGGTGTGGAGTGGAGTTTTTAGGGGGGAAGTATAAAATGGAACTAGCTATAACTGGACAGGGGAAAAGTGATTTAGAATATTTTTTTGAAATTTCATTAGACTTTATGGCCATCGTAGGGAGTGATGGTAAGGCTAAAAAGGTAAGTAAATACTTCAGTAAAGCATTAGGATGGAGTGAAAATGAATTCCTTGAGCATGAATGGTATAATTTTGTTCATAAAGATGACTTAAAAGTTATTTGGGATGCTATATCAAGTGAAGATATAAATGATGGAATTAGAGGATTAGAATTTAGATTTAAATGTAAAGATAATTATTATAGATGGATTGAATGCAGTTGTAGGTTTATAGAAGAAAATAAGATATATATTTTAATGGCTAGGGATATAACAGAGGAAAAGAAGATAAAGGAAGAAAAAATTGCTTATGAAAAGGCAATTGAATTGGAAAGTATGAAAAGTGAATTCTTTTCTAATATATCACATGAATTTAAAACACCTCTAAATATAATATTAGCAACTATGCAAGTAATAAATAAAAATATAGAAAGTAAAAATATCAAAGCCACAGATGAAGAAAGTTTAAATAAATATATGAATTCAATTAGACAAAATTGTTATAGGCTTCTTAGATTGGTTAATAATATAATTGATATTAGTAAAATGGATTATGGATATTATGATATTGAATTAGGTAACTATAATATTGTAAGTGTTGTTGAAGATATTACTATGTCTATTTTGGAGTATGTGAATGATAAAGGGATAGAGCTTACTTTTGATACTGAAATTGAAGAAGAGATAATTGCATGTGATCCAGATAAAATAGAGAGAATAATACTAAATTTATTATCTAATGCAATTAAGTATACAAAAGATGGTGGGAAAATATATGTTAATATAGGAAAAGATGATAAAAATGTTTATATATCAGTAACAGATAATGGTATAGGGATACCAGAAAAAAAGCTTAATACAATATTTGAAAGGTATGCACAAGTTGATAATAAATTAACTAGAAGATTTAATGGAAGCGGAATAGGATTGTCACTTGTAAAGTCACTTGTTAAAATGCATCAAGGGGATATATACGTAGAGAGCAAATTTAATGAAGGTAGTAAATTTACTATAAGACTTCCTATAAGACAAGTTGAAAGTAATAATAAAAAAAATGCTAGTTTAACCAAATCAAAGGTTGAAAAGTGCAGTATTGAATTTTCCGATATATATAATTAAAATTTGAACCTCTCTCTGTCAAATAATCAGAGAGAGGTTCAAATTTTAATTATATTTATTATAAAGTTCATTTAAAGAATCCTTTGACATTAACAAATTAACTAAATAGCTCATTATTAAAACACCAGGAATATCTATTAATAGTCTAACTAAAGTAAACTTATAACCAAGGGCTGAAAATTCAAATAGTAATGTTGAAACTTTAATTAAACACCAAGAATTCATAAATGTGATTATATTTGAAAATTTTGCCCCCTTTTTTATTAAAACAGCAGTAAAGGGAAAAGAAGCGTACATAGGTCCAGCAGCTATTGAGCCAATTAGCATAGCTAAAATAACACCAATTATTCCTGATTTATTCCCCATATATTTCATTAGTTGTTCTCGTGGAATCCATACATCCATTAATCCTAACATAATCATAATAGGAGGAAGAACAGATAACATTTGTAGTATGCTAGAACCAGCAGTATTAAGAGTTTCAGTAAATATAGATTTACTAAAAAAAGATAATATTATAAGTACAAATAGAGAGATTAAAAAGGATTTATATCTTTTTAAAATTTTTATTACAGTATTCATATAAGCACCATGATCCTTCCAAGAATAATTCCTACAATAATTGAAAATAGAAATGCAATTAAATTTCTTAACAATGCAGCTCTCTTACCAATATATTTAGCTTCAAGGGGAAATGTCATAAGACCGATTAATACTAAAGAAGAGACTAGTGCACCAACTTGTGAATAGCCAGCACCATTTAAAAGTAACGTATTACCAAGTGAAAAGGCAACAAAGGTAGGCATCATTGCAATTGCACCTATAATATCAGCAAGTATGATACCCCAAAAGCCTGAACTATTACCTAATATTTTAGAAATTGTATCTGTAGTAAAAAATGAAAGTAATATTCCTACACTTATTATTATGCAAAGAAATTGGGGTAATATATTTTCAAAGGATTTTAAACCTAATATAATTGCTTCTTTTGTTTTACTTTTATCTTTTATAAATGAAATAATTAGTAAAATTATTGCTAGGCTATATAAGATAATTGAGGTCATAAAATACTCCTAAAAATACTTTAGTTATATTTTATGATTTAGAGAAAAATAATGTGAATTATATATAAAAATAATAGCAACGTATTTAAAAGTTTTTATATACGTTGCTATTTAAAGTTGAAGTTAATTGATTTAACCGAATATTCGATAGTAATTATCAATATTTCTATATCTAGAAATATAAGATTTAAAATTCCATTTAGCAAGGAATTTTTTTGCACAATCATAACCAGAATTAAATAATTTTATATATTCCTCTTTAGAAATATTAAAATCTACTGTACCAACATCATATGTTCTAATTTTTATAGTTCTTATTGAATCTTTATTATTTAAGAAAGCTTCATCATCCTTAGTAAGTATAGTATCAATTACATCACAAGAGTAAGTTATTAAGTTGCTTTTACTTGGACTAACTATTTTTAAGTCATTATTACTAATTAGCTTTAGTCCGAAGGTTGGCCAACGAGGATTATTTTCAACGTCAAATAGCCAAATTGGAAAGTTACTTAGCAATCCACCGTCAACTATAAAACTTGAATTTTTACCATTCTTAAGAATTACAGGATTGAAATAAAAGGGAATGCTAATACTCATTCTTACAGCTTTAGCAATACTAAATTCTAATGGATCAATATCATATTTTACTAAATCATCAGGAAGAATAAGTAATCTTTTATTTGTAATATCAGAAGCAATTATCTTAAGAGGGCTAACACCGTTGATGGATATATCCTTAAATTTAGTTTTACCTTTAGCTTTATATAAATTATCTAAGTATTCTTCTATGTTATTACCAGAAAATAATCCTTTATTTTTAAATAAACTTATAGTTGGCCCTATAAAAGGTAATAAATTTAATTTATTTTTTACATAAAAATCTTTAAAATCTAGATTTAGGAGCATACTTTTTAAATCCTTACCTGTATATCCTACTGCTAATAAGGAAGTTACTATAGCACCAGCTGATGTACCAGCAAATCTTTCAAAGGTATATCCTTGTTCCTCTAAGTAATAAATTGCACCTAAAAGTGCAATTCCTTTTACTCCACCACCTTCACAAACTATATCCGCTTTCATTTATTCACCACCTAATATATTAAAACTAATATATTATATGATTTAAAAAATAATTGATATTATAATATTAAAAATTATAGTATATTGTTTATTAAAACTTAAATAATATTCCTATGATGGCGGCACTTACTATATAAACTATAGGATGCTTTTTAAATTTTGATATAGCAAACATAAGTATTATTAATAATATAGTAGATTTAATATTAATTAAGTCTAAGAGTTTATGAGTAACTTTGAATTTATCTAAAGCTAGTATTGAAACTTTAAATACTTGATAGCCAGCTGCTGCAATAAGAGCAGCAACAGCAGGTCTTAAGCCATAAAATATTGATTCAACTGATCTACTTTCTTTGAATTTGTTTAAAAAATGAGCAATTATAATAATAACTATAACAGATGGAGTAACTAATCCTAAGGTAGCAATTATTCCGCCTAATATACCAGAAGCACGAAAACCAGCAAAAGTAGCCATATTAACACCAATAGCACCAGGAGTCGATTGCGATACAGCAATCATATCCATTAGCATTTTTTCATCAAACCAAGTATATTTGTCAGCTAATTCATATAAAAATGGAATAGTAGAAAGTCCACCTCCAACAGAAAATAAACCAACTTTAAAAAATTCTAAAAATAAAGTTAAGTATATCATTATTTTTTACCTCCTATAGATTTAGAAATAAATCCTGTTAATCCTGCTGCTATTACTACATATACAGGAGATAAACCTATGAATGCAGATATTATAAAAGCAATAATTGCAATTATGACACCTAAATAATCCTTAATAGATGATTTTAATAATTTAATTACAGTAGTAATTATTAAAGCAACTACAGCAACTCGTATTCCTGCGAAAGCACTTTGAACTATAGATAAATCAGCAAAACTTTGAAGGAAAGAAGCAATAATTAATATTATTATTAATGAGGGAAAAACTACGCCTAAGGTAGCAACTATCCCTCCTATAATACCTTTAAGTTTAAAACCTATAAATGTAGCTGTATTAACAGCAATTACCCCAGGGGTACATTGCCCAACAGCATAATAATCTAAAATTTCCCTTTCTGTAGACCATTTTTTATTTTCAACAATTTCCCGTTGAATTAAAGGAAGCATTGCGTAGCCACCACCGAAGGTAAGGGCTCCAATTTTGCAAAAGGTCCAAAATAAATCAAATAATTCTTTCATGTATGAATAATCTCCTTTATTAAAATAAGTTTCACTTGATATTATATACTTATTTTTTAATAACATATAGATAAAGTTTACTAATAAAAAATACTATATTTAAAAGATGAAAATATTAAGTATATTATTAAAATAAAAAGAAAATGTTAAAAAAACATTTAAATAGGTACATTTTAAACAAAAATAAGTACATTTAAGCTATTTTCAAAATTTTACATATAGTCAAATGGATATATTAGTTGCAATTTCTCAGCATTTTAATCATTACTCAAATAAGTCCAGTAGTATATCATATAAGTATCTAGTTTTGAAAAAATTAAAATTTAAGAATAGAGGTGAGAATAATGAAGCTAGAGAATAAAATATTAAAACTCTCTGTAGTAGGTGCGTTATTCTTTGCACTATTTGGTATTGCATGGGGTTGAGCGCTAGATTCTGATATGATTATATTCGATGGATTATATTCATTTATCAGTGTAATATTATCAATGTTATCACTTTATATTAATAATTATATGGCGAAGAGGGATTTTGAAAAATTTCCTTTTGGTAAACATATTTTAGAGCCAATAGTTATTTCAATAAAATCATTAATAATAGCTATTATGTGTTTATATTCATTAGTTGGAGCTATAAAAACAATATTAACAGGTGGAAATAATTTAGAGTTTGGATTAGCAATAATATATTCAATTATATCAGTTATTGGGTGTGGAGCAATTTCACTATATATGAAGGTAAAATCAAAATCATTATCTTCAGAACTTATTAAGGCAGAATTTACTCAATGGCTTATGGATACATCATTAAGTACAGCGGTATTAGTAGCATTTATAATAGGAATTATTATATCAAATACAAAATTAAATTTTTTAAATTCATATATTGATCCAGGTATGACAGCTGTAGTATCGCTAGTATGTATTAGAATACCTATAAAAGGATTTATAGAAAGTTTTAAGGAAGTAATATGTGTAAAAGCTAATGACGAAATTAATGATGATATATATGTATTAGTTAAAGAAATTGAAGAAGAGTATAAGTTTGAAGAGTCTATAACAAGAGTATCTAAGGTTGGACGTGAACTTAGAATTGAAATTGATTTTGTTTATAATAAAGATAGTAAGCTTAAAACATTAGATCAAATGGATAATGTAAGAGAAGAAATAAATGATGCAATTAAGCATATTGATTATAAAAAGTGGTTGAATGTATCTTTTACAGGAAACAAAAAATGGGCAATATAAAGGTCAGCGAAAGCTGGCTTTTTTGTTGTTAAATATTATATAGTGAAAAATTATAAATTAAATGATAAATAATTAAAAGGAGCTAAAAATTATATAGCTCCTTTTTTGTAAGATTAAATTAATAATATATTAATATTAATTTAAGAAATATGATATAAAATAGTTAAAAATATAAAATATGGAACTTTTCAGAATATTCTTCTGTTTAATTAGATAAGGAGAATAATATTATATAGTTTATTATTTTTAATGAAAAGTTCGTAAGAATTTATAATAGGGTTTTTATGGAAAAATATAATAATAAATGATATTATGAAATAAAATGCAAATAATTTATAAATATTATGGAGGTAAGTATGAGAATAAGATTGAAAAAGATAATTTCAATAGCTTTAACATTAACGTTATCCTTAGGGATAGTAGGTTGTTCAAAGGATAGTGGAAAATCATCAATGGGGAGATATGTTGAAGAGAGATATCAAGTTCCAGAAGGAGTTGAAGTCCAAAATTTAAGTTTATTAGATAATGATAAAATAGGTATGATTGGATATTCAACAGAGGATTTCACTCCAGTAGCTTTTGTTTCTGAAGATGGAGGAAAAACATGGACGGAAGAAGCTATAGAGTTACCTAAAGAAGAAGGAAAGGAAACATATACTAATAATATAGGATATTTAAGTGATGGAACAATACTATTATCTTATTATTTTCAAGAACCCGTTACAGAAATGGAAGAAGGAGTAGTAGATGACTCTATGTCAGTAGACAGTGATGATGGAGCAATATCAGAAGAATTTACTTATGAAGAACCTGAATATAAGTATGCTACAGTAGATACAGATGGAAATTTAACTGATATTGATTTAGACCTTTCAATATATAACGACGATGATTCAATGGAAATGGGTTATAATAACTTCAAATGTAGTTTAAATGGAGATGTATTCTTTACTGCAGGTAGTAATAATGAAAAAGTAGTTCAGTTTGATGGTGAAACTTTTGAAGAGAAGAATATATATGAAGGAGGAGAATGGATAAATGACTTTTTCTTAGTTGGTGATTCATTAGTTATATATGAATTTGATTCAATAGTAGAATATGATACTACTAATGGGAAAGAAAAAGGTAATTTAAAAGCTTTAGAAAAAGCAACAATATCTGAAAATACTAATTATTATCCAACTTTCATTAATTCAGGAAGTAAAGATAAAATTTATTATTATACTACTTTAGGCTTATATGAGTATGATATGAAAAGTGAAAAAGTAAATCAATTAGTTGATTCTGCAATTTCATCTTTTGGTGATAATGAAATGTATTTAATGGCATTTGTTGAAAAAAGTAATGGTGAATTCTTAACTGCATTTAGTGATTGGTCTAATGCTGAATCAGGAGCTGCAATTATTAATTTTGCTTATGATGCCAATATACCATCAGTTCCAGAAAATCAACTTGTAGTATATTCATTATTAGAAAACTCTTCAATCAGACAAGCCATTTCAAGCTATGCAAAAGAACATCCAGATACTTATGTTAAGTATGAAATTGGTTTAACTTATGGTGATGGAACAACTCAGTCAGATGCACTTAAAACTTTAAATACTGAAATAATGGCTGGAAATGGACCAGATGTAATAATATTAGATGGTTTATCAGCAGAATCATATATTGAAAAAGGATTATTAGAAGATATAAGCGATGTTATAAATCCTTTAGTAGAGGATGGAACAATATTTAAGAATATTGCAGATGCATATACTAATGATGGAAAGATATATCAAATACCAACATCATTTAAATATCCAATATTATTAGGTAATAAAGAAGATATTGACTCAGTTTCAGATTTAGATTCATTAGTTGAGTTAACAAAAAAATTATCAACTCAAAGTGAAAAAAGAATATTTGATAATTACTTTAATGCAAGTTCTTTAGTTTATTCATTATACTATTTATATGGGAATGATTGGTTAAATGAAGATGATACTATAAATGAAGATGCCTTAAGAAATTTCTTTGAAAAAGCTAATGAAATGTATTCTGCACTTCAAACTAATGAAGAAGCATATATGGCAACTATAGAGGATAAGTATTCTCAATTAGAGGGATATGACCAGGATGTTTCTGTAGGTGTTGATACTGAAGAGTATATTGATGAAGAGTATAGCGAAGAAGACTATGAAGATTTATATGCAGTATATGATTTACAATATTATTTAAATCCATCTGTTTATGCAGATTCATTTTTATTTGAGAGAAGCTCATTATTATCTTTAGGTGGACTTTCTGGAACTTATGATTATGGATCTATGGTTACGCTTTTAAATAATTCACCTGAAATGGATTATAAGGTTTTAACTAGAGGTGAAGAAAATATATTTATTCCAACAAACTTAGTTGGAATTAATGCAAAGGGAAAAAATAAAGAGCAAGCTAAAGAAATTATAGAATCATTAATAATTGGCAATTCTACTGAAAGATACTCTAGTGAAGGATTTAGTATAAATGCTAATACATTTGAAAATGCTTTTTCTACAGAAAAAATGAAGGAAGAAGGATATGAATTAGAATTTGATGAAGCAACAAACCACTATACTCAAGGTACTTGGGGATGGGGAGATGAATTTGGAAATTCAAAAGAAGTAACTATATTACTTCCTAATGATGAAGATGTAAATAGATTAAAGAGTGAAATAGAAAGCTTAAATGTTGCTGCAACAGTAAATACAGTATTATTAACAGAAGTTGCAAAGCAATTTAATTCATATGCACAGGGTAAAATATCTTTAGAGGATGCTATAAATACAGTTGTAGATAACTTGGATTTATACTTATCGGAGTAATATGGAAGAGTTAAAGGTTAATAAATTAAAACAAATAAGAAAAGTAAAAACGGATAAACTTAAGAAAGAAAAAGTAAAGAAAAAAACTAAATATACTGGATTATACTTTGTATTACCAAGTTTAATAGGGGTAGCAGTGTTTACATTGCTTCCCTTCTTAGATGTAATTTTAAGATCTTTTCAAAGTGCAATTTCAAGAGAGTTTATAGGATTTCAAAATTATACTGAAGTATTTAATAATTCTGCCTTTAAATTAGCAGCTATCAATACTATAAAATTTGTTCTTGTATGCATACCATTGTTATTATCATTATCATTAATAATAGCTGTAGTATTAAATAAATTTACAGAATCATCAAAGGTATTAAGAACAGCATTTTTAATACCAATGGCAGTGCCTATAGCTTCAGTAGTATTAATATGGAATATTATTTTTCATGAACAAGGCTTCTTAAGTGCTATGCTAGATAAATTAAATATAGCAGGTCAAGATTGGATGAGTACAGGATGGGCTTTTTGGATATTAGTATTCAGTTATATATGGAAGAACTTAGGCTACAATATTATCTTATGGTTAGCTGGATTAAATTCTATATCTAAAGAGATATATGAATCAGCTAAGGTAGATGGAGCAAGTGATTTTCAGTGCTTTACTAAGATAACAATACCATGCTTAAAGCCTACATTATATACGGTAGCAGTATTATCCCTTCTTAATTCATTTAAAGTATTTAGAGAAGCATATTTAGTTGCAGGTGATTATCCAGATAAGAGCATGTATTTATTACAACACTTATTTAACAATTGGTTTAGAGAATTAGATTTTAGTAAAATGGCAGCTGCATCTGTACTTATGGCAATAATAATATTTATATTGATTATGCTATTACAAAGAGCCTGGGAAAAGCAGGATTAAGGTGAGGTGATTTATACAATGAAGAAAAAGATAGTATTTATTATATTAGTTGCAATATCTATATTTATGTGCTTCCCAGTTATATTTTTATTAGCAGGTTCATTTATGAGTGTAGATGAATTAAGTACTTATCTTGCACCTGTATTAGCTGAAAAAGGTAAAGGATATGTAAGTTGGGGGTTACTGCCTAGTTATCCTACTTTACGAGCATATGTAGAATTATTATTTGATACTCCAGAGTTCTTTGTGATGTTTTGGAACTCTGTAAAAATAGTATTTTTATCAGTAGCTGGACAACTTATAGTTGGTATTCCAGCAGCTTGGGGATTTGCAAGATATAAGTTTCCCTTTAAGAAAGTGTTATTCACTATTTATATAGTAGTAATGTTAATGCCTTTCCAAGTTACAATGTTATCAAGTTACTTAGTATTAGATAAGTTACATCTTCTTAATACCCATGGAAGTATAATATTACCTGCTATATTTTCAACATTTTCAGTATTTATAATGTATAGATTCTTTTGTAATATACCAGAGTCAATTATTGAATCAGCAAGAATAGATGGTGCTAGTGAAATTGTTATTTTTGCTAAGATAGGGATTCCATTAGGAATGCCAGGTATAATGTCAGCTGTTGTATTACAATTCCTAGAATATTGGAATTTAATAGAGCAACCATTAACATTTTTAAAAGATAAGGCTTTATGGCCATTATCAATTTATTTACCAAATATTACTTTAGAAAATGCTGATATAGCATTTACAGCATCTGCTGTAACATTAATAGCAGCTATAATAGTATTTTTTGCAGGTCAAAGCTATTTAGAGCAAGGTATTGCAGCATCAGCAGTAAAGGAATGATAATTTATGAGTAAAAAAGAAAAAATAAAAAAAGTTATAAATTTTAAATATGTGAAAAAAGGAAAAGATACGTTACAGAAGAAAGCAGTAAAAGCATTGTTTGCTTTTTTAATATTGATGATAGGATGTACAATGCTATCTAGAGCTGCAGATTCTATGACTATACCAAGAGTTAAAGTTGATAAGCCAAAGACTAAAACAATAATAGATGAAATTACGGCTAAAGGTGTAGTTGTAAAAAATAGAGAAGAAAAAATTTCTGTAGTTGAAGGTCTTAAGATTAATTATGTAAATATAAGTGAAGGTTCAAATATTAAAGTTGGAGATACCTTAGTTGAACTTGATACAGAAGATTTAGAAAAAAAGATTAATGAAATTAAAGAAAATATAGCACAAGAGCAAAAGACTTTGTCACGTGCCACAGAAGATTATAATAAAGCTATAAATACTAAAAAACAAGCAGTACAAAGTGCTTTAAATGAAATGAATGCAGCAAAGCAAGCATTAGATAATTATTCAAAATTAAGTGATGAAGAAAAGGATCCAGGAACAGAAGAAAGCCTATATTCTGATTATCAATCAAAGAAGTCTATGTATGATGAAGCTGTTGTTGAGTCAAATGATACTGTAGATTTAGATAGAGCTCTTCAAGACACAAAGGATTCTCTTAAAATTGATGAATATAATAAAGAACTTGCAAAACTTCAACCTTTATTAGATGCTAGTGGAAAAATTATTTCAGAAAAAGAGGGAATAGTTACTAGTGTCGTTGCAGAAAATGGTGGAGTTACAACTGATACTATAGCATCAATTGCAGATAAGAATGAAGGATATAAATTTGTTGGACAAATTGATAAGGAAAATAGAGCTTCAATAAAACAAGGGCAAACTGTTGCTTTAAATTTAGGTACTTATGGTATTATTGAAAATTTGACTATTAACTCTATTTCTAGAAATCAAGATAATGCTGATATTTTAAATGTAACAGTTGTTTTACCAGTAGGAATAGGAGAAATTGATGATAGTGGAGAAATTGTAGTTTCAAGTAAATCAAAGAAATATGGTACATGTGTTCCTTTAGCAGCATTAAGACAAGGTGATGGTACTGATTATTATGTGTTAGTTGTTACTGAAAAAGAAACTGTATTAGGTGAAGAGTTAACAGCCAAAAGAGTTGATGTAAAAGTTGAAAAAAGAGATGGTGAATACGCAGCAGTAACTGAAGGCACATTAGGAAGAAATGATAAAATAATTATTGATAGCAATAAAATAGTAGAAGATGGCGATAGAGTTCGCCTGGAGACTGAATGATAAGGTATTTAAAGTACATAGTTAGAATAATTCTTATATTTGCTTTAATTATGTGCTGGGGAATATCTTTAGGTTATGCAAATAATATAGGAAGTGAAAATAAAACTTTAAATTTCTATTTTGAAAATGAAAATTATAACACAGAGCTCATTAAGACTATAAAAGAAGCTAATCCAGAGTTAGCTGTAGTAGGATGGTCTGAAGAGTCATTACAATCTGCTAATAATCCTGATTTAGGGAAAACAGCCAGTGATTTAGATGTTCTAATTATAAAGGGGTCATCTAATTTATTAGTTAAGGGATCAAACTTATTTGCTGATGATTTAGAAGGGTGTTTAATAGATAGTGATACATCTTATAAGTTGTTTGGAAGTAGTAATTGTGTAGGAAGAGAGATTGTTTATAATGATAGAACTTTAATTGTAAGAGGGATTTTAAAGGGTTCTAAAGCAAATATTATGATTCAAGCTACTGAAGATTCCTCGCAGGTTTTAGATGGATTAACAATAGATGGTACAGGATTAACATTAAATAAGATTGAAGATTTTAAAATGAAATTTGGAATTAATGAAATGGCTATTAGCGGAAATATCTATCATATTATAGCAAAGTTTATATCACTAATATTTCCAATTATCGCTTTAGTATTGATTTTAATTAAAGTAATAACTAGTTTATTTAAATCAAGAAATAAACCAATTTTAGTAAGTCTATATATTTTAATGGCTATTGCTTCTATATTTATATTTTTTAAGGTTACAAATATTAAAATTTCTATTCCATTAGATATGATTCCAAATAAGTGGTCTGACTTTGATTTTTGGAGTAAGATGGGGAAAGAATACAAAGAAAAGTTTGAGTATGTACTTTATATGAAAAAGTATGGAGTTGATATTTATAATATAGAAAACTTATTAAAATCAGTATTATACTCAATATTTACAGTAATATTATTTGTAATTAACTTAAGGATAATAAAAATAAATAATATTAAAACATTGATAATTAATAATGGAGTTTCAATACTTTGTTCATTTGTTGCTATATTAATGATTTGGGATAAGTACAATTTTGATGTAAACATAAATATGATATGGTTAATATATCCTTTATATCTTTGTGAAGATTATTTTATAAAGGTTCATGGAAAGTATTTAATTTATGAAGAAGAAGTAAATACTGAAGTGAAAAATAATGATATAATAGATGAAGCAGTTTGTGAATAGCAGGCTGTTTCTTTTTTAAATACAATATTATTAACGGAGGAAAAATTATGAGAGATATATCTAATTCTAAAGGAAAGATTTTCAGACATTTTAAGGGAGATTTATATTTAGTTGAAGACTTTGTTAAGCATTCAGAAACTCAAGAAACTATGGTTCTTTATAGAGCTTTATATGGGGAATGCGGACTTTTTGTAAGACCTTATGATATGTTTGTTGAAGAAGTTCCAGAGGGAAAAGTTAATCCAACTGGACAAAAATATAGATTCCAAGAATTTGAAGTCAAAAGCGTAAAATAACTAAATTGCGCACCACATGGAAGCGAAAAATGAAATATTTATTTTCCGGGAACGGTGAAATTTTCGCCTAGAATTTATATCTTTGTTCCATTGAACTTGCTAAAGTTGTAAAAGCCGCTAACGCTTCAATACAACTTCTTTACGCAAGTTCAATTCCACAAAGATTAAATTCTACGGCTCAATTTCAATGTTCCCTCCAAATTAATATTTCATTTTTTCTTTCTCCATGTATCTGCTTATAACGCACCCCTTTATAGTTAATGTTTTGTGCTATAAGCTGTTTTGATAGGATAGTTAATATTAGGGCTATTAAAGTATTTTCAGATGTAGCATTTGATGGTGGAGTAAAGCTATCTATGTTAGTAGTACTATAATCTTAAAATAATCTTAAAAATACACTAAATGTTTAATTTATATGTTAGACTTTTAGTAAAGAACTAGATATATAATAAGTGAGGAGAATGAGATTAATGAGATTATTACTTGTTGAGGATGAAATACAGCTTTCAGAAGCACTTAATCAAATATTAACTAAAAATAAATATGTAGTTGATGCTGTATATAATGGGGAAGATGGATTAGATTATGGATTAACAGATATATATGATGTAATAGTGTTAGATATTATGCTGCCTAAACTTAATGGTTTAGAAGTTCTTAGAAGGTTAAGGAAAGAGAATATAAAAACTCCTGTTATTCTATTAACAGCTAAGGGAGAAATTGAAGATAAGGTTAAAGGATTAGATAGTGGGGCTGATGATTATTTAGCAAAACCATTTGCAACTGAGGAATTATTAGCAAGATTAAGAGCGTTGACTAGAAGACAAGGAGAAATTATAAATGATAATATTTTAGAAGTTGGAGATATTAAATTAAATATTTCTACTTATGAATTAGAGGGACCTTATAATAGTATTAAACTTTCTTTAAAGGAGTTTGAGATTATAAGATGTTTTATGCAAAGACCAAAAACAATATTAACTAAAGATGAGTTAATAAGTAAAATATGGGGATATGATTCAGATGCAGAGTATAACAATATAGAGGTATATATTTCTTTTTTAAGAAAAAAACTTGGATATGTTGCATCTACTACCAGTATAACTACAGTAAGAGGTGTTGGTTATAAGTTGGAGGAAAGTTAGGAATGTTTAAAAAGCTGAAAATAAAATTTGTGTTAATTAATATGGGACTTTTAACAGCAGTATTTATAGGTATATTTGGAACTATATATTTAAGCACAGCTTATAGTATTGAAAAGGAGATGCGTATGCAATTATGGAGTAATATTATGGTTGCTCCACAACAAAAACCAATTCCTAAAAATAATAGAATGGATATGACAATAAAAATAGATTTAGATAATACTAACGAGGTAGTTGCTGTTTCTTCTAAATTGAATACTGATGATTTGGATATAAATGATATTGTTACAAAGGTTATTAATGGTAGCGAAGACATTAATACAATAAAAATTAATGGTGAAAGTTTTGCATATTTAAAGCAAGATATAGGAAATGGTAAAAGGATAGTACTAATGAGTAAATCATTTCAACAGGATATGTTATGGAGCTTATTAAGAATATTTATTGGAGTAGGCTCATTAAGTCTAGTTGTATTATTTTTTATAAGTATATATTTTACTAATAAAGCTATAAATCCATTAGAAGAAACATTTAAAAAGCAAAAGCAATTTATAGCAGATGCATCACATGAACTTAGAACGCCATTAACTATTATTAAGACTAATGTTTCATTATTAAGGGAGAATGAGTTGGAGACTATACAGAGTCAGAAAAAATGGATTAATTATATAGATTCCCAAGCTAGTAGAATGTCAACATTAATTAATGAGATGTTGTCATTAGCAAATCTAGATGCAAATAGGAAGAAGGAAGAAAGAATTAATATTAATTTAAGTAAGATGTTGAGTGATACGTTACTTGTTTTTGAAGTAGTAATATTTGAAAAAGGGCTAATCTTAGAAGAAGATATCGTCAATGATATATTTATAAATGGAGAGAAGGATCAAATTAAAAAGCTTATAAGTATATTAATGGACAATGCTATTAAATATACTAATGATAATGGAAAAATATTAGTATCTCTTAAGGCCGAAAGAAATAAGGCTAAATTAATAATTAAAAATACTGGTGAAGGTATAAAAAAGGAACATTTAGAAAAGATATTTGAAAGATTTTATAGAGTTGATGATTCAAGAGATAGAGGAACTGGCGGGTATGGACTTGGGCTTTCTATAGCAAAAGCTATAGTTGATGATCATAAAGGTAAAATACATGCTGAAAGTATAATAAATAATGAAACATCATTTATTGTGGAATTGCCTTTAATTATAGGATAAGTTTAAAGTAAAAAGTAATTTAATAATTAATGTGTTAGGAAGACTATTGTAACTTAGGTTGTAATAGTCTTTTGTTATATTAAATCTTAAGAATTTCTTTAGATTTAATATAACATCTTTTTTATTTATTAGAGATATTATACAATTATAATTAGGAATAAAAGGATAAAATTGGGGGATGAAAATATGGATGCTAATAGTATTTTAAATTATTTGTCGCAGTATGGTGTATTATTTATATTTATAATTGTATTTTTAGAGTATTTAAATCTACCAGGGCTTCCAGCAGGAATAATAATGCCGTTAGCAGGGGTATGGATATCAAGAGGAGAAATGAATTTTCCTTTTGTGTTAATATTATCGGTTATAGCTGGAGTAATTGGAAGTTGGGTTTTATATTTTTTAGGGTTTTATGGAGGAAACTTTTTATTAGATAAATATACTAAGAAATTTCCAAAGCAAAAGAATTACATAGATGAAAAGTTAGAGTATTTAAGAAGTAAAGGGCATATTGGTGTATTTGTAAGTAGACTTATTCCAGTTGCAAGAACTATAATTGCAATACCAGCAGGAGTACTTAAAATGAACTTTTTTAAGTATACAGTATATTCGGCTTTAGGAATATTAATATGGAATGGTGCATTTATTTCAGCAGGATATATTTTAGGTGAAGGTATTTTTAAATATATAAGTTAATATATGGATAATCAATGAATATTTTTCCTCATGAGAAAGGCAATTAATTTCTTTCCTCAGGGGGATTTTTTAAGAAAATCTTTAGAATTATATATAGTTGTTGTTTAGTTTCTAGAATTATTATTGGTACTATAGTAAATGAACATGTTCATAAAAATAAAAAAAGGGGGGTAAAGAAAATGAATAATATGAGCTCATATAATGTTTTAGTAGTAGAGGATGAAAATGATATAGCAATTGCAATTGAGGCATATTTAAATATCAAATGATTTAAAGACTCCCTTAACAGCGATAATTACTTATTTAGAAAGAATATGCCAGAAGGAAAGGTGATACTACCTTTAGATAGTCAACGTACATTTAGAGTATTTGAAAACTTAATAATTAATACGACTAAATATGCAATGCCTAATACAAGAGTATTTATTGATATTATTGAAAATGAAGATAATGTTGACATAATAAAGTAACAGATGCTGCAGGAAATGAAGCTATAGAAGAAAGAGTAATAAAGGTATATGGAGCACCTACGATAATTGGAACAGGTGATGTAGTAATTAAAGTAGGAGACACATTTAACGAATTAGATAAGGTAACTGCAGAAGATATCTTCGGAATAAGTTTAACAAATATAACAGTAGAAGGGTTAAGTGACTTAAATCTAGATACTCCAGGAGAATATAAGTTAACATATAAAGTAACAGATGCGGCTGGAAATGAAACTATAGTAGAAAGAATAGTAACTGTAACTGCAATTGAAACATCAAATCCAGAGAATAATGATTCTATTGAAAAAAATAAGTTAGTACAGGATACAGATAAAGAAATAAACTCGAATAATCCTAGTACAGGAGATAAGGGGATATTTGGATATGTATTAATGGCTATGGCATCTGCAATAGGATTAGTAAAGAATACAAAGAAGAAAAAAAATTAATTAACTTAAAAATTGTAAAAGATATACTAGGAAATTAAGATTTGCCCTATAGAGTGGACAGTATAAAAAAGTCTACTCTATAGGGTTTTTCTATTTATAAACGAAGTATAAATTTTGAAGTTAATAAATAAATATATATAAATATGCTATATACATAGTAAGTTAAATAAATTCCTATACTGAAAGGAGCGGAGATTATGTCATATAAATATTTATTGGATATTGCATTAATATTACTAAGTACGAAGCTTTTAGGACTAATAACAAGAAGATTTAATTTACCTCAAGTTGTGGGAGCATTACTTGCAGGAGTAATATTAGGACCGTCATTTTTAAATGTCTTAAAGGAAACTGATTTTATAAGTATGTTAGCGGAGCTTGGAGTAATTGTATTGATGTTTACTGCAGGGTTAGAAAGTAATATAAGCCAGTTAAAAAGTGTTGGTAAATCATCATTTATTGTTGCTAGTATGGGAGTTTTAATACCACTTGTTGGAGGAACCATTGTTGCATATGTTTTTAATGATGGAAGTTTAACAACTGTTAATGAATTTTTACAAAATGTATTTATAGGAGCTATATTAACAGCTACTTCTGTTAGTATAACTGTTGAGTCACTTAGAGAATTAGGTAAAATGAGTGAGAAATCTGCAAGTGTAATTTTAGGTGCTGCCATTATAGATGATATTTTGGGGATTTTAGTTCTAACAGTAATAACAAGTATGGCAGATAAATCTATAAATATTGGAGTAGTAGTATTAAAAATTATAGGATTTTTAGTTTTTACAATTGTTATAGGATATTTAGTATATGTGTTTTTTGGAAAATGGATAGAAAAGTATGATGTAGATAAAAGAAGATTTGTTATTGGGTCATTTGTTATTTGTTTGTTAATGGCATTTTTAGCTGAAGAGTTTTTTGGTGTAGCTGATATTACTGGAGCATTTGCTGCAGGATTAGTATTATCAAGAAATAGAGAGACAGCATATATTTCTAGAAGATTTGATATAGTTTCATATATGTTATTATCACCTATTTTCTTTGCTAGTATAGGGATTAATACGAAAATACCTAAAATGAGTTTTGATATTATAATAATGACAATAATATTAGTAGCAGTTGCAATGTTAACTAAAGTAATAGGATGTGGATTTGGAGCAAAAATTTGTGGATTTAATAAAGATGAAATTACACAGATTGGGATTGGAATGATGGCTAGGGGAGAAGTGGCACTTATAATAGCTAATAAAGGAATGAAGATGGGAATTATGAATACTTATTTTTTACCAGCTATCATTATAATGGTAATAATATGTGCAATGTTTACGCCGATATTACTTAAAAAGGTATATAAATGTTAAAAAAGTCTCTTAGATAAAATATAGTAACTTATGTTACAGATATAATTTAATATTTAGTGTATAATTTAAAATAAATAATTTAAAATATGTAAAAATTATTACATGATATACAAAGGAGAGATTTTGATTATGATAAATAAGGATAATACAATTGGCGAAATATTAGAAATGAATCCAAAGGCAGTTGATATACTAAGTGAATTTGGAATGGGTTGTTTAGGATGTCCATCTGCAACAATGGAAACTTTAGAACAAGCTTGCTACATTCATGGATTAGAATTAGAAGAAGTTATGAATAAGCTAAATGCTTAAAAGGTAATTATAAATAAAGGCTGAGTTTAAATAGTTTAATAATTATTTAAACTCAGCCTTAATTGTATATTTTCATAAAAAATCTCCAATATGTTGCATAAGTAGTTATATTTTTTGTTAATTTATCAAAATATATAAGGAGAGTTAAAAAATTATAAGGAGGTTTTAATATGGAAAATAATATGGCAATGGAATATCCTATGTTTTGTTATCAATGTGAACAAACAGCCGGTGGAAAAGGATGTACTAAAATGGGGGTATGCGGTAAGACTCCAGAAGTAGCAGCACTTCAAGATTTACTTATTTATCAAATAAAAGGTATAAGTTGCTATGCAAAAGAAATAGTTGAAAAAGGTGAAAATGTAGATAAAAGTATAGTAAGTTTTATTGAAAATTCATTATTTACAACATTAACAAATGTAAACTTTGATGCAGATGTACATGTTGAGATGTTAAGAGAGTCACAAAAAATAAAAGAGTCTTTAAGAAAAAAAGTTGGAAAGATAAAAAATGATACAGATCATGCTACTTATAATTTAAGTGAAAGTAAAGCAGAAATGCTAAAAGATGCTAAAAAAGCAGGAATAATGTATGATCAAGAACTTGATCCGGATATACGTTCATTAAGACAAACAATAGTTTATGGATTAAAAGGTATAAGTGCATATGGACATCAAGCAAGAGAACTAGGATATTATGATGATCAAGTTGATAACTTCTATATAAGAGCATTAGAGGCAACAACTGATGATAATTTATCTGTAGAAGAATTAATAAGATGGACTATGAGAACTGGAGATATGAGTATTGCTGTAATGAAAAAATTAGATGAGGCCAATACTACAGTTTATGAAAATCCATCACCTCATAAGGTAAATGTACATATTAAAAAAGGACCATTTATTATAGTATCAGGTCATGATTTGAAAGATCTTGAAATGTTATTAGAGCAAACTGAAGGTAAAGGAATAAATATTTATACTCATGGAGAAATGATACCATGTCATGGATATCCAGGACTTAAAAAATATTCTCATCTTGTGGGAAATTTTGGTGGAGCTTGGCAAGATCAACAAAAGGAGTTTGATAATATACCAGGTTGTATTTTAATGACTACCAATTGCCTTATGAGACCAAGGGAAACATATAAGGATAGAATATTTACAACTAGTGTAGTTGGATGGGATGGAGTAAAACATATAGGAAAAGATAAAGATGGTAAAAAAGATTTTAGTGAAATAATAAATAAGGCATTAGAACTTGGTGGATTTGAAGAAGACCAAGAGCCACATGAAATACTAGTAGGTTTTGGACATCATGCAACTTTAAATAATGCAGAAACAATAGTTAATGCAGTTAAAGATGGTAAGATAAGACATTTCTTCTTAATTGGAGGATGTGATGGTGCTAGACCAGGCAGAAATTATTATACTGAGTTTGCCAAAAAGGTACCAGATGATTGTATAATACTTACTTTAGCATGTGGTAAATACAGATTTAATAAACTAGAATTTGGAGAGGTAGCAGGGCTTCCAAGACTTTTAGATGTAGGTCAATGTAATGATGTATATTCTGCAGTTAGAATTGCAACGGCACTTGCAGATGCTTTTGATACAGATGTAAATGGATTACCATTATCATTAATTATATCTTGGTATGAACAAAAAGCTGTAGCTGACCTTTTAGCATTATTATCACTTGGAGTAAAAGGAATATTCTTAGGGCCAACACTTCCAGCATTTTTAAGTCCTAATGTACTTCAATATTTAGTTGATACTTTTGATTTAAGACCTATAAGTACACCAGAAGATGATTTAAAAACTTGTTTGCAACAAGAGGTATAAAAGAAAATATAATTAGAAATAATAAGTAATCTAATATTATTTTAATTTTATAGGAAAAGGAGTAAAGATATATTATGCAAGCAAATGTAGATAAGGAATTATGTATAGGTTGTGAATTATGTACTTCTATTTGTCCAGAAGTATTTAGCATGGACGATGATGGAAAATCAGTTGCAATAACTGATGATATACCAAGTGATTCAGAGAATAGTGCTATTGATGCAAGAGATAGTTGTCCAGTATCTGCTATAAATATAGAAGAATAGTTATATTATTTTAAGGAGAAAAAAATGAATTTAAATAATAATGATGTTAAAAAAGTTGCTAATATTGATAAGATTAATGAAGGCAAAGAAATTATAGCTATGAATAAGAAATTTAAAACTATTTGCTTTGTTTTTGATGTAGGTAAGGGATTGCCTAACCATACTCATAATGGATATGCAAGTATTTTAATTTATGATGGAAGTGTGTCAATGGAATTTATAAATGGTGAAAAATATGAGTTAAATAAGGGTGATTTCATGCCATTTGATGCAAGAGTAGAGCATAATGTAATTGCAAAAGTTAAAAGTAAAGTATTAGTAACTATATCAGAAAGTTTGACAGAATAATATTAAATATAATAAATGAGCAAATAAAAATACTTAAATGATATTAATTTATTATTTAAGTATTTTTTATTTAAAGATAAGATAGACAAGAAATGGATAGCAATTAATTTACTATTTGTAACAATTGTTACTTAAAAGAATTTAAAGTTAATGTATATTAATAATATAGTTTAAAATAAAAAGTATTATTTAAGTTGAGAGGAGAAGAAAAATGAGTTTATTTTTAGGAAAAATACATTATTGGTTATTTAATAAAGTATTATGGTTTCAAGGATTAGAAGATGAAATAATAGAATTTGCAAAGACTAAAGGATTAGATATAGATAATTTAAAAAGTAAAATAAATTTAAAATATGGTGAAAAGCTTCCAAATAAAAATTTAGAAGATATGATTGATACAAGTAATATTCATGGATGGTTACAAAGTAAGATTCATAGTGCAGAAGGTAGAATGGCAGCATGGACAAGAGAAATATTAAGTAATGACCAAGATTTTATTTTAGATATGAAAAAAATATATAATAAGCAAGGAATTAATGCTGCTAAGGAAGCAAAGGTTAAGTTTAGTATTATAACTGCAGAAGATATATTTAATAGTATGAATGACTATATATTAGATGGAATGCCATGTGATAGAGTTAATGAAGTCGTGAGCTCGAATAATGAAGTTGTAGAGTGGAAAAAAAGAGTATGTGTTCATAAAGAAATTTGGGAAAATGAAGGTATATCAGTTGATGTATTTTATGATTTAAGAAGTGAATGGATAAAAGCTTTTGTTAGCGAAATGAATAGTGATTATGAGTATGTTAAATTAGATGAAAATTTACAATCAATTAGAAAAAAGGTATAAAAGGAGTAAAGTATATGAAAGCTATAGAAATAATGAATGAAGAACATAAGTATATTCTGAGAATGTTAAGTGTTGTTAGAAAGTGTTGTTTTAAAATATTGCAAGGTGAAGAGAATATATATGAAGATTTTGATAAGATAATAGATTTTATTAGAAATTATGCAGATAATCATCATCATAAAAAAGAAGAAAAAATACTTTTTGTTAAAATGGTAGAACATTTAGGAGAAGCTGCAGAGAAAGCTGTTAATCAAGGAATGCTTGTGGAGCATGATTTAGGAAGATTACATGTTAGGGAATTAATAGCTGCTTTAGAAAGAGTAAAGTCTGGAGAAGAAGAAGCAAAGTTAGATGTTATAGCAAATGCAATTTCATATACACATTTATTAACAAGACATATAGATAAGGAAGATAGAGTTATTTATAAATTTGCAGAAAGAAACTTAAAAAATGAAGTGATGAAGTTTATAGATATAGAATGTGAAAATTATGAAATTAATAATGAGGAAATAAGGAATAAATATATATCAATTTTAGAAGAGTTAGAAACTAAGTACTAAAAGTATTAATTTAATTAATAAAGGGAGTAAATAGTATGCAAGTCTTTAATGTAAATGATATAGAAGAAAAAAGACAAATATTAATTACCCTTTGATGAAAGAGTAGAACATAATGTTATAGCAGAGGAAGAAAGCAAAGTTTTAGTAACAATTATAAAAGCACCATTAATAAATAATATTAAAAAGATAGTGTAAAGTTTCGTATGAAAAAATAGCCTATGGCTAATTTTTAATAAAAA